>DATJDF010000028.1:0-8401 GCA_035497555.1 Arachidicoccus sp.
ATAACACTCTTTAAGGGCATTGCATATGGTATAATAATCCTGGAAACGGTCGTAATATTGGGTAAGGTAATCCAGACTGGAAAAGAGCTGTTTGAAAACAGGGTTATATTCCTTTTCGATGAGTTGGCGTGCCTTCTCCAGGGTGGGGATGGCATTGCGATAACCAAAATAATCTGCACTATGGTTATATTTATAATAACCTTCATAGAGATACCCAACATAATAAGTACTGTCAATTCTTTCAAAAGACTTTCCTTTAATCAGGGCATCATCATCCGTGAGCTGTGCATCCATTCGTTCTGCATCTATACGGTAGCGCGCAGCCTGATTTGTCTGCCCCATGACCTGGCAGACAAATTGAAGCATGAGCGCGATTAGACCGCATTTGCGTAAGAAAGATTGGAAACCTTGCTGCATCATTTCTTTGTTGACAGATTTAATTTACTCAGCCTTTCCATTTCATTTTCCTGGATCTGATACAGCAATTTGGCGCGGGCTTCTTTATTTCTATATAGAATCCGGTGATCGAGTACCGCATGCGTAAGATGCTGCAGATCATTTTCTGTAACGTAGTCGCGGCCACCGATCAGAGCAAACGCCTTCAGGCATTTAATAAAGGATATTCCACTACGGGTGGAAGCACCAAGAATGATTTCGTCACTATTGCGGGTGGCAGACACAATATTTCGGACCGCTTTCAGCAGCTCCGGATGGACAAATACATCTTCCGCTGTTTGTTGCAGTTGTATAATTTCTTCGATACTCAGGACCTGTTGGATCTCTTCCTGATTTTTTTGAATTGCTAAATAGTCTTCATAAATATTAAGCTCGGTTTCGTCATCAACATAACCAAATCGTATTTTGATGTAGAATCGGTCAAGCTGAGCAGCGGGAAGTGGATAAGTTCCTTCCATTTCAATCGGATTCTGAGTAGCCATGGTAAAAAACATTTTTTCGAGCGGGTAGGTTTTCTCTCCGACTGTGATCTGTTTTTCAGCCATACACTCAAGTAATGCCGATTGCAATTTTGGCGAGGCTCTGTTGATTTCATCTGCCAGAAGAACATTACAAAATAAGGGCCCCTTTTTGAAGATAAAATCTTTGTGCTGCTCGTCAAAAATATAAGAGCCGATGAGGTCCATTGGAAGTAAATCAGGCGTAAACTGAATTCGCTTAAAGGAGGCGGTCTTGTCACCTGTACTACCAGCAATACTTTTTGCAAGGGTCTTGGCCATTACGGTTTTACCGGTTCCGGGATTATCCTCCATCAGAATATGGCCACCTGCAATCATGGCCGTCAGAATTAACCTGATTTGTGGTATTTTACCACGAATCACTTTTTCGATATTTTTGGTGAGTCGCTCGATATTGAGTACACTCTGTTCAATTGAACTACTGATAACTGTTGGCGTATTTTCCATAACTTGTCACTTAAGGATTTTTAATGAAAAAGTGTAATGTGTGATAAAAATTCAAAAATAAGACCACTCTTTTTTTCCAGGGAATCTGCTCTTTAAGGGTTTTTATAAATGGCTTGTAAAACCTGGATGCCTCTTGTCTTTCCTCACTGGTTAACGGATGGGCACTGTATTTTTCTTTTTGATAAATTCTGGTAAACATCGAAAGATGTGTGTCGAACTGGTCATCAATATGTCCGGCAAAGAATTCCGGTGCCTGATTGTCCCTTGGGTAACCCATCTGGTTCAGGAAATACAAAATTGCTCGCTGTGCAAAATGGAGATTCTTACCTGCACGCAGGTTAAATAATTGCCAGATCAGCCAGGGTGAGAGAATAATTAATATAACAATGAGCAGTGCAAACAGAGCGATGCCGATCAGTATCCAAAGCCATTGGAAGTTCTGTAAATAGGAGAGATCTATATTATTGCCAGTATTTTTAGGCTCGTTATCTTTTATAATTTTTATCTCGTCGATGGGTATAGGCTGTTGAAGATGATCAATTATGTAGGCTGCTGTGTCTGTTACCTTCTGGAATGGGATTTTACCAATAGATTCATCATAGGAAGCTGCAGTTATATGCATGCCTTTGGTTAACACATCAAAATTAACCAGTCCGGTGTCAGCTGCAATTTTTGCGAATGCAATATTCAACCTTAGATCCGGTTGGTCTACAGCCTGGAAATTTTTGTCTTTGAAAAGTATTTTTGACGGTGTCAAAATCAACCTTTTTTTCGCAGTATCGATCTTTTCAATCGTGCCATCTGCAACAAAGGAAACCTTCTGGGTACCCAATGGTGGGGTTCCATCCGGCTGCGGTGCCTGTTGTGTATTTACATCAGGAATCGTTGTATCAAAATCTATCCAGCCATAACCCTTGAAAAATACCTGTACCCAGGCATGTGCCTGATCCTCGTAAAACCAATACCAGCCCGGATTTTTGCTACTACGATCGACCGTCAGAAAGCCGGTGGCAATCCGTGAGGGAATATGCAGGGCACGTAACATAAATAAAGTTGCTCCTGCAAAATAGGCGCAATACCCTTTGCGGTTGTCAAATAAGAAATAGGCCAATTTATTAGCTCCGGGCAGTCCTGGTTCGCCAGGATTGTCTGAATATTGAAAAAGGGGCTGCCCAAATTCATCCTTACTAAGAAAATAGTCCCGGATGGCCAGCATTTTGTCCATATTTGTACTGTCCCCACTGGTGAGCGCATCTGCCAGTTGAATTATCTGTTGGTAAGATTTACCTTCTGGCATTCTGGTATAATAATCCAGAAATTCACTGTCAATACCGACATAATTGCTGTCTGAACGCAACAAGTCATAACGGGTTTTCTGAAAATCCTCCAAAATGGTATTCCCGGCGGGGTTATACACAAAGTAAGCGCTGTTCAGATCACTTACCCACATTTTGGCGTGATAGGCCGATGTATATTGATCGGTGTATTCATACGGCACCGGTATGGGCTGTACGGAAAAAGCGGTACTGGGGGCCAAATAATCTGAAGGAGAAAGTGCTACTTTATATATGTCAGCTTCGACCACTCTTCTGCTTTGTGTAGCCAGGGCATTTTTAATGACGGAACTATCTGTCTTTGTGAAAAACAAAGAAATTCGGGATGGATCCGGGCTAAACAGATCATTGAAGGGACGTAAAGTGTCAGTTGCGAAAGTCTGGGTGACACTGTCAAACTTTGTATAATAGTCTGATGTAAAATAAAGCGGGTTTTGTGTGGTCCCGTCTGCAAAGAAATTATTCAGATGGGCCACAAAGACCAGCTGTTTTGTTTTATTGAGTGAACCACTTAATGGCATCTGACCGGTGCTGCTGAGGGTCCCATCCCTATTGACCTTGGTCATCCGCTGACTATTGGGCTGTTCGTTGTTATAATGGGATTCAACCTTCTTCCAGGCGTTTTCGATCCCGGCAAAATCTTTTCTGAAAATATAAAAAATGATCGCAAAAATAACGACAACCACACCAAAAAAGCCACCGACCCGCTTGGTCAGGTACCAACGAAAGGAGGATTGGTGCTCATTTAAATTGCGCACCAGTTCAGACGTATAGATAATATAGAATGTGTAGATCAGTACCGGCACAAAACCGAGCACGATGGCACCGGCAGTGACCGTAGTCATCTTGCTTACAATAATAATTTCTATCGCTAGTAGAAATAAAACCCAGAAAACGGTAAAAAATCGCCACCGACTAAAACCAAAGCCGACCAGCCATCCGATAGAAAAGATAAATGCAAATATCAGGTACTGGACAGAAAGGAAAAACATATCGAATTCCCCTACGGCCAGCTTTTCCAGTATTTTGTACCCGATAAAATAAAAAAGAGCTAGTACGAGTGCAGTGCTGATAAACCGAAAGCGCCAGCTATAAAATAGTAAAGATAAAAGGACACCTATGGAAAAATAGATTCCCTGATAGATCCACTGGTCTTGTAATATAATATAGTTCGCATTCAGTTTAAGCAGTACGGCGAAGGCAAAAAATATGGTAGGCAATGCTAATAAAAGGCATTGCACACCCAATTTTTTCCAGCTATGTGCTCTTTCTAACTGCATTGATTAAGCTTATTAGGATATTGTGTTTAATATTTTATTGAGGGCCTTTTCATTTTTAAGAAGCTCTTTCCTTAAAATAGAAACGGCCCATTTAGATTTATAACGTGCCTGCTTGTTTTTTTCCTCCTGCAGAAAAAACCACTGAAACCAGCTTCCGAGACTTTGTTTACCAATACATTCGGAGAGTGGTACAAGTATAAAGGTGATTTCCCGGCCGAACTCCTGAACGAGTTGCTCCACCTGCCGGACATTGGTTAAAGAGGAGATTACTACAACTGCCGCATTCTTGGTCTGCACAAAATTAAGCACATCTTTGTTATCCTGCCAATTACTAAGTGCAATTAAATGTTTTATTTCTTCCTCCTTAATTGGGTGGCTGTCAAAAGTGACTGCCTTTTCCGGCTGATCAGACACCCACCGGATCTCCGTTTGTTCCCTACTGAGGCTTTTATAAATATTCCAGACATTATTTTTATAGAAATTTAAAAAAGGCTCGTTAATCACTTCATTGTGCAGATTTGTGTATTTTGAATAAAAAGAAACATACAAATACATGTGGGAAGCATAGGGCTCCAGTATCTCTGGATTTCTGATAACAAGCTCCCTGCTGCGAGCATATATTTTCCAGACGATCCGGCGGATATCGTCCTGAGATTCAAAACGTTTGTAATTGAGAAGGTCACCTTTTACCTTCCGCATTTTGTCAATTCTGTGAACCCTTGTCTCAGTATTACGGGGTGTAGCAGAGATACTCCGGGAGGCCGTGGTCTGCGGGGGTGTATAAAAACGCTCTGAACTGGGAAGATTAGTGGCAATGGAGAAAAACTGCAAAAAATCCTCAAAATAGATAATCACACTGGTTATACGGTATTCTCTGATAGCATCTATCTTCCAATCATAAAACCCGTCCAAATACTGGTTAAACCAGTTGGCGTGTTCATCTTCAACCAATTGTATTTTATCAGAAAACGTGCCATTGTCATAAACGAAGCGCAACTTAATATAGCCTAATACTGGTCGTAGTACAGGATAAAGTTTCAATTCTATTGGCTGATAAGGCGTGTCAAAGGGTCTTGTGCTTATGCGAAATTCTATTTCCTGCCTTTTACGTTTATAATTAAAGTAGACCCAAGAAATCGCTACACTTATAAGTGCCAGTAGTAAGAAGGTGCAACTGATGTACAGGGTGATCTTAAGTAACAACACAAAAATGTCGTGAAATGGCGTATCCGGAAGCCGAGGTTGGTTCTTTAGCCATGCAAAACAGAGGGCTGAGCCTATAAGAAATAGGCAAAAATATCCTGTAATAGGCGCGTAAAACCCTAATTGCTTAAGAGTCTTTCTTATGGAGACCTTTTGCTGCATAAATCTTCTGTGAAGTTACCTTATTAATAATCAACGACCTATTTACCAGATGGTTATTTGCAAAATTACTGGGTTTGGATCGGGATTATCATAAAAAATATGGTATTTAATTTGTTTCTTTGCTTTGGACGGCTAAATGCCGGCTGTAGCATTTTATGGAAAATCTAATTAATCACAAGGTATGCCCTGTTTGCGGAAGCAATGCCATTAATAAAGTATTGGAAGCCAAAGATCATACCGTTTCAAACCGGACCTTTGAAATCTGGAGTTGCCCGGATTGCAGCTTTCGGTTTACTCAGAATGTACCTGATGAAGAAGGCATTGGGTCCTATTACAAATCTGACGCATATGTGTCGCATAGTAACACGAAAAAAGGTCTGGTCAACAGACTTTATCATATTGTACGCAAAAGAACACTTCAACAGAAACTGGGATTCGTTCGCAAATATAGTGGTCTAATGGAAGGAAGCCTGTTGGATATCGGAGCAGGAACCGGAGCATTTGCTGCCACTATGCAAAGTGCCGAATGGAAAGTAACAGGATTAGAGCCTGACCCGGATGCAAGAAAGAATGCCCTGAAGGATTTTAATATAAAATTGGAGGATCAGCGTAAGTTATTCGAATTACCCGATGGTTCATTTGATGTAATCACCCTATGGCATGTGTTGGAGCATGTACATAAATTACACGACTATTTAGATTCCTTCAGAAGAATACTAACAGATGACGGAACCCTTATGATTGCGGTCCCGAATTATACGAGTTACGATGCGGCACATTATGGCCGTAATTGGGCCGCCTGGGACGTACCGCGTCACCTTTGGCATTTTTCACCAAAAAGCATGGATGTACTTTTAAAAAAGCATGGATTTGAAATCAGCCATTGTCTGCCCATGAAATTTGACAGCTTTTATGTGAGTATGCTAAGTGAACCCTTCCAGAATGGCAGAGGAAATTTATTAAATGCGTTTTTACAGGGATGGAAATCTAATCAAAAGGCGAAAGAAGATTCCAAAAAGTACAGTTCTGTAATTTATATAATTAGAAAAGGAACACGAAACGCTTGAGATTAAAATAAGAAATTAATTTACTGCAGCCGGCACAAAAAAAGGGCCCTTCATTAGAAGGGCCCTTTTAGTTCAACGGGTTTATTCGTTATTTCTTAAGGAACTTACCATTTGATTTTGTGCCGTCCTTCTGGGCTACTGTTACAAAGTAGACACCATGAGACAATGCTTGCACATTTATAGTACCATTGGTTGCAGTTTGAACTAGACGTCCGCTCGCATCATAAATGCTCACTGTAGCAATGTCATCGCTGTTGATACCTGTGATGACGATTTTATCAGATGCCGGGTTAGGATTGATAGCGAAACCTGATGATCTACCACCGCTAATACTGATTACTTTTGAATTAGACGTTGCTTCATTTGTCAATATAATGTCTATTCTGTAGTAGCTCTTAGCACCTGGATTGTTATCGGTGTAGCTATACGATTTTGGCGTTGTAGAAATTCCTGCAGCTTCTACAGATTTGATTTTAGTAAAGTTGGTTCCGTTACTTGAACGCATTACATCAAAACGAACTGTATTCTGTTCAGATGCAGTTTCCCAATTAAGAACCGCATTTTTATTGTTATCCAGATGTACATTAAAATCACCCAGATGTACAGGAAGTGCTGCTGCAATAGCGAAGGTTTTGGTGATCTGACCTGCACTAATACCGCCATTCGCATCATCAGTAACATTAAATGTTACGTTGTAAGTGCCTTCAGTTGTAGGCGTTCCTTCGATTGTATTTGTAACGTCATTATAGAATAAACCATTACCTAAATCAATTGAAGCGAACATGTCAGCAGTTCCCAGATTCATTGGACCTGCACTAAATACGCTAGGCATATCTATCATTGCATATCTATTTGCAATATTTGAAATTGGTGAGCTGCCCATTACAACCGGGTTAAATGTATGAGATGCATAAGTAAACGAATATACCGGTGTGTTTGGTAAATCTGACGGAGCTACGATGTCTGCTGTAACTACCTGTGAATAGGCCTGGCCAACATTACCAGCTGGTAGTGCCGGGTTGGAAATAGCAGATATATGCAATTTCACACTAGCAACTCCTGATGCGTCTGTGCAACCATCTCTTGAAGATCTGGCATAGAATGTTTGAACGCCAGAAGCAGAAGTGTTTATTGTAGAAACTGGTGTCGTTCCAAGACTATCGGTAAACCAAACGATTGGGTCACCAGTTGCATTGGTAGCTGCATGTAATGTAACGGTACTTCCGACATATGCGTATTGATCTGCCTGAGTTGCGGCATCGATAACTGGAGCAGGAACTTTGACACTAATATCATAAATATTCAAAGTACCATTTCCCAGTAGAGAAGAAAGATCGGCAACACCACCCATGCTGATTTGGATCCTATTAAAGTCGCCAGGAATAGCGGCTGTAATGATATTTTTATTCGTTGCACCTGGTAGTAATTGAATCTTTAACAGGGCTGGATCATTTACTATAGGGGTGCCTACAGGTGTATTGTCATTGAATGCCTGTATTTGAAAACTGGTAAGCAGTCCTATGTTTAATAATCCTCCGTTTGGATTATCAATTATAACACGTACACTGTCTCCAGATTTTGCGTTTGTATTTAAAATTGAAGTAAAGTAAGGTAAACTTGCTGCCTGTACTCCTGTTGAAAAAGTAGCTGCTGTATTCAGATCATTATCTATGGCTAGTTGTGGGTTGGCGACTGTGCCAGTTGCACTTGCTAATGCTAAACCCAGCGTGGCATTACTTCCACTCAGCCAATCAATACCTGTAGGGCATCCTGCTGCACCTGGCTGGTCTTCCAGGATAAAGGCGTGGAAGACATTTGCACTGGATGCCACACCTAGAACAGTAGAAAGCTGAATATAAACACCATTAGCATTTACGGTCGGGACAATTTTTAATTCAACAGTTCCAGAGCCATTCAGCGCAGAAACTATATTT
>DATJDF010000029.1:0-15337 GCA_035497555.1 Arachidicoccus sp.
TGACAAAATGGACTGATTATCTTGCGGCGCAGGGACTTGATCCCACCAATCAGCTTTGCACGGATGATTTCGCGGGTCACCTGGCAAGAAACGCTAATCTTTCTATCAAAGCCATTGAGGCAGTGGGCGCCTATGGTCAGATGGCCGCCATGTTGGGTAAAACCACTATTGCTGGAAAATACAAAAGTATGGCCGAGCAGATGGCTGCCAAGTGGCAGGTATTAGCGGCGGCTGGAGATCATTATGCACTGACTTTTAATGATAAAAATACATGGAGCCAAAAATACAACCTGGTTTGGGATCAGCTCTTAGGTATTAATGCTTTCCCGAAATCCGTTGCGCTAAAAGAAATCAAATTTTATGAAACCAAGGAAGAAGCATTTGGCTTGCCGCTGGATAGTCGCAAAACCTATACAAAGTCCGACTGGATTATGTGGACCGCTACTATGGCGCCCACAAAAGCAGCGTTTGAAAGTTTTATAGAGCCTATTTATAAATTTGCCACCGAGACACCCGACCGTGTACCGCTTAGTGACTGGCATGAAACGACCAATGGTAAACAGGTAGGCTTCCAGGCGCGTAGCGTTGTAGGCGGCTATTTTATGAAACTGCTGCAACAGAAATTAGAGAATCCAACCTTATTTAAAAAACATTAAAACCAATTGCGATGCATAAATTGAGAGTAGTATTACTGGGCTTAGTCGGTGTGGGGCTATGGGCAGTGTCATCAGGCTGTGGCGGTGATGCCACTGCCCAGTTGAAGATGGTTCCGCAGCCCGTTATAACGGAGCAGAATCCTTATTATGTGGGTAATAAAGCGCCGTTACAACCGCTGCATTTCCTGAAATTGCCCATCGGCAGTATTCAACCCACGGGCTGGTTGAAAAAGTATTTGGAATTACAGCGAGACGGCTTGACGGGCCATCTTGGGGAAATCAGTGCCTGGCTGGAAAAAAAGGATAATGCCTGGTTAGACAAAGAAGGGAAAGGTGGGCACGGTTGGGAGGAAGTTCCCTACTGGTTGAAAGGTTATGGGGATCTGGCTTATATCCTCAAGGACAGCGCTATGCTCAGGGAAACGAAAATCTGGATTGAGGCAATACTGCGGACGCAAAGGCCGGACGGATATTTTGGCCCTCTTACCCTTCGAAATGGCAAACCGGATCTATGGCCTAATATGATCGCACTCTGGTGCCTGCAATCCTACTACGATTACAGTAAGGATGCTCGGGTTATTCCCTTTATGGCAAAATACTTTAAATGGGAACAAAATCTGCCGGACAGCCTGTTTTTAAAAGATTACTGGGAGAACAGTCGCGGTGGCGATAATCTTTACAGTGTATATTGGTTATATAACCGTACCGGCGATAGTTCTTTATTAACACTGGCGGAAAAAATACATCGTAATACGGCCAATTGGCGTCAGGCGGATAATCTACCTAATTGGCACAATGTCAATATTGCGCAAAGTTTCCGGGAACCTGCCACCTTTTATATGCAAAGCGGGGATTCTGCGGACCTAAAAGCGACCTATAGAGATTTTCATATCGTGCGTGATATCTATGGTCAGGTGCCGGGCGGGATGTTTGGTGCGGATGAAAATGCAAGACCAGGTTACACGGACCCGCATCAGGCTGTGGAGACCTGCGGGATGGTAGAACAAATGGCTTCCGACGAGATGCTGCTTCGTTTTACGGGGGACCCTTTCTGGGCGGATCATTGTGAAGATGTCGCCTTTAATACTTATCCAGCTGCGGTTATGCCGGATTTTAAATCATTAAGGTACCTGACGGCACCCAATATGGTGGTCAGTGATAATAAAAACCATAGCCCGGGTATTGAAAATAACGGGCCGTTTTTAATGATGAATCCTTTCAGCAGCCGTTGCTGTCAGCATAACCACACACAGGGATGGCCTTATTACGCAGAGAATCTGTGGATGGCTACGCCGGACAAAGGACTGGCGGCCGTTTTATATTCCGCCAGTACCGTAACCGCAAAAGTAGGTGATGGTACCGAAGTACATCTGACAGAAGAAACACATTATCCGTTTGAAGAACAGATTGCTTTTACGGTGCATACACCAAAAACCACCGGATTTCCAATTTATCTAAGAATCCCCGGCTGGTGTAAAACAGCGAGCGTTCAGATTAACGGTAAGCCGGTCACCGCGCCTTTAAATGCAAATGGTTATGCCAGGCTTGAGAAAGCATGGAAGGATGGTGATAAAATCGTCCTGCAGTTACCAATGGAAGTGCAACTTAAAACCTGGACAAAAAATAAGAACAGCACAAGTGTTAATTACGGCCCGTTAAGCTTTTCCTTAAAGATTAAAGAAAAATTTGAGAAAGAGGACAGCCGTATATCAGCCATTGGGGACTCTCATTGGCAGAAAGATGCAGATCCTACCAAGTGGCCTGCTTATAACATTTATGCAGACAGTCCCTGGAATTATGGATTAGTGATTCCAGATAGTAGCACGGTAAAAAACTGGAAAGTACGTCGTAAAGGTTGGGCTGCGGATTCTATGCCTTTCACCCCTGAATCGGTGCCTCTGGAACTCGTGGTAAATGCAAAGAAGATTCCTTCCTGGAAGATAGATGAACATGGCCTGTGCGGCGTCCTGCCGCAGAGCCCGGTAGCTGTTCAGACGCCGACAGAATCGGTTACCCTTATTCCAATGGGCGCAACCCGGTTACGTATCGCTTCATTCCCTGTTATTAAGGAGAAGTAAGTTTAGTTATTGGCCATAGAACAATTAAATGGCACAACCTACACATCTGCGGGAGCATTATTTTAATGATGCTCCCGCTAAATTAAATTAGATGAAACTAAGATTTTTATTCGGTCTGGGGTTTTGTGCCCTGTTTTGCCAGTCCGGTTTTGGGCAAAACTGGCAGCCTAAAAAGGCTAGGTTGATGACACGCTTCGCGGCGGATGTAAAACCAGATCATGTTTTACCCGAATACCCAAGACCACAATTGGTAAGAGCGCAGTGGCTGAATCTAAACGGACTCTGGGAATACCAGCCTGGCACAGACAGTGCGGAGGCGCTGCCTGCAGGCAGGTTGAACAGTCAGATCCTAGTGCCGTTTCCGATTGAATCTGCCTTATCCGGTGTTATGGAACATCATGAACGTTTGTGGTATCGCCGTAGTTTTAACCTGCCTGAGCGTTGGGCGGGTAAAGATGTATTGTTACATTTTGGTGCGGTGGATTACAAATCAGAAGTGTTTATCAATGGAAAGAGCGTGGGTACACACCAAGGCGGATACGACCCTTTTACTTTTAATATTCGGCCGTTTTTAAAAGCGAATGGTCCTCAAAGTATTGCAGTACGTGTGTATGATCCAACAGACAAGGGCGGCTTCCCGCGTGGGAAGCAAACCCTCCATCCACAAGGGATCATGTATACTTCTGTAACAGGTATCTGGCAGACGGTTTGGTTAGAGCCTGTGGCAAAAACAAGGATTGATCAGATCCGGATGATTCCTGATATTGATCAGTCCTCTCTCCTGCTCACGGTTAATACAAATGGCGCTAAATCCGGGCTGAAGGTCCGGTACAAAATAAAGGCGGGCAGTAAGCTTGTTAAGGAAGGAACGGTGCCGGCGGATCAGCCTACCGGAATTAAGATCCCGGATCAAAGACTTTGGTCACCTGATCATCCGTTTCTCTATGACATTGAACTCTCTTTGGTGGAGAACCAAAAAGAATTAGATAAAGTCAGTAGTTATTTTGGGATGCGCAAAATTGCACTTGGAGAGGAAGATGGATTTAAAAAATTGTTTTTGAACAACCATTTCCTATTTGAACTCGGGCCACTCGACCAGGGATTCTGGCCGGATGGGGGTTACACGGCGCCGACTGATGAGGCTTTGAGATATGATTTAGAAACAACCAAAGCGCTCGGTTTTAATATGGTGCGCAAACACATTAAAGTTGAACCGGCACGCTGGTATTACTGGGCCGATAAATTAGGCTTACTCGTCTGGCAGGACATGCCATCCCCTAATTCTTACACGGCTCATACTCCGCCGGTAGATACTGCAGCATTTAGAAGAGAATTGAGCCGCTTGGTGCAAACGCACTGGAATGCGCCATCCATTGTAATGTGGGTCATCTTTAATGAAAGTCAGGCGCAACATCAGACAAAAGAACTGGTACAAATGGTTAAGAGAATGGATCCAAGCAGACTGGTAAATCAGGCAAGTGGTGGCGGTCATTTTGATGCAGGCGATGTATTTGACATCCATAGCTACCCGCCACCAGCAGCACCGGAAAATAACCACTGGCAGGCACTCGCCTGCGGAGAGTATGGTGGCATCGGCTATATCATTAAGGGCCACACCTGGAAAGAGGGACCGACGTATATAATGAAGGATAATGTAAAAGATTATACGCATCTTTACGATGAATTTGCACGTGACCTGGCCATCTTTAAGACCAATAGCGGACTTAGTGCCGCAGTTTATACTGAAATTACGGATGTGGAGGTCGAACTTAATGGTTTGATGACTTATGACCGTGCGGTGATTAAGGCGCCCGTTGCGACCATAAAAGCATCTAATGAACTAGCGATAAGGGATAAATTTTATCTGACCGAGCTTTTACCCAGTTCCAAAAATGAGGCGCGGACCTGGGCCTATACATTCGATAAGCCCGAAGGCGATAGCTGGTTCGGTAATTCATTTGACACGAAAGACTGGAAAACAGGACCAGGTGGTTTTGGATCGGTAGGAACACCTGGTGCAGTAAATAAGACGAACTGGATAACACATGATATTTGGTTAAGACAGGAATTTAACCTGAATCAACCTGCAGTGGATAAGGATCAGATTGTATTAAACATCCATCATGATGATGCGTGCGTGGTATATATAAATGGCGTAAAGGCTGCTTCACTGAGCGGTGCGACCTCTGGTTATACCATTAGCTCGATTTTACCCGGTGCAAAGGCGGCGATTCAGGTTAAAGGCAAAAATGTAATCGCTATTTACTGCCATCAGGATGGTGGTGGGCAATATATTGATGCCGGCCTGTCAGTGCTGAGTAGGACCAGGCCCTGATAAGGAATTCTATTATATTCAATTATGGAGGTATAAAGACAGACCGGTCGCTGATATTCAGCGACCGGTCTGTCTTTATCGTACTTGTGATAGGATTTTGACAAATTGCAGCAGTGCAATATCTCTAATTCAATTTTTTGAAATGGAGATATTGGAAAAGACAATCACTACTTTTAATAGCTGGCCTGAATCCTGTTGGATGCTTATCGGTTTGAGATACGATGATGCAAGATTATCAATTTTCTAAATAATTGGGTGCCGGTTTCTTTGAATGGAGATTGTGGAGGCTTGCCATACTGTACGTGTCGTTCTGGAATTTTTCAGGACAAGGCGGCTAAATATGCGCTCCAGTCATCAATTGTGGTAATTGTGGCCTGTCTTGGAAATATTTTTTCCATCAACACCTGGTGCAATTGCTCATCCCGATCTTCGCAGCCGTCAACCAGTACGGTCAATTGAAAATCCTTGTCACTGGCCTCCCGAATGGTGGAGAGTACTACTCCACTGGTAGATAATCCGGCAAGCACAAGATGGTTGATTTGTTTGGCGCGGAGGATTACTTCTAAATCACTGCCGGTAAAGGCGCTGAAGCGTTTTTTTGTCACTATAGTTTCATCTGGCCTTGGAGCGATCGATTGAGGCACCTGGCAGCCTTCCGGAGTGTCCAGTATTGAACCCGAGTCTTTGATTGCGGAAAATGCTTTGTTGTTTGGATGAACTTCTGGAAACCCTTTTCGGAAGCCGATCGTCACAAATATAACCGGAATAGAAGCGTGGCGGGCCGCTTTCAGTGTCCGGGCAATGCTGTGCAGGTAATAATTAGGATCCTTCAGGGTTTTGACGATTGCATTTTGGACATCCATCACTAGTAATGCTGTTCCTGCTAAAGTTTGATTTTGCATTTTATTAATTTCAGTTTTCTTGTCGGCCGGTTTTAACTTAGTCTCCCTTCTCTTTGCTTAAGGCTGGAAAGGTAAGCCCTGAAGGACGACTGGTCTGTATTAAATAATTTTTTCCGGTATTGTGTCGCCGTCTTAAGATCTTGATGTTTAAGCGACGATTCAGATAGTAAATAATATTTATAACTGTCCAGTGCAATCTGGTGCTGTTTATTTATTGGCGTAAATCCGGGTTCAATTTGAATTTCTGGAAATAGCCCCTGTATCGTTCCAAAGACAGGCGCCATATAGTCACCATGCTCTTGTAGTAAGGTCCTTATTTCTTCAGGAATAAACCTTGTTTTATCAATTTGTCCAGGAAAATGTAGCATACTGTATGAATATATGCTGCGTGCCTGCTTTATGTCCCGGCATTGGTAATAGGATTCTGCTCTGAGAAAATGTACGGTGGATGCTGATGGATAATGAGCACTCAGTGTATCTAACAAGTCTGGTGCATTTTGTATTAATTGTGAATTGGATAGTAATAAGTCAACAAGCAGCGTCCATAGCGTTTTTTCATCCGTTGACATGGATGAATCGGTCGAATTGTTTTTGTCTGTATGCTCAGAAAAGCGCTTGCGTATTCCAGCTTCAAGAAGCTTTAACAGGTGGGTTCCAAATGTTTTTAATTGAGTAAAGGAGTAGGCCTGGTATTCCTTTAATAAAATAAGGGTGTCAGCCAATTTATTCCCCTCGCAGTGTTCAGAGCTCAGAAAGTTTTTGATTCTTGATCCCCAATAGTTACAGGCTGTCAGTCCAAGCTTTAAGACCTTTTCGTTGCCACTCGGTGTTGATAATGCCTTTGAAAATGCTGCTCCTGCTTGTTCAAAGTCCAGCTCCGCTAAAAGACGAAATCCGCTTTCCATTTCGATGTTATCCCATAAAGAGGGCGTATAATCTACCATGCCTCAAAACATTTAAAGGACAATATTACTACTAAATCGACAAACCTTCGCCTCAAAGGCGAAGCTTTGCCACTACAGCCGGATAAATCCTGCCACGCGACGATGAGCTGTGTTGATCTCACTGAGTAATTTAATATTTTTGGCTGCACTTACATCTGCATTATCTTCATGGTCGCACCGGCGGCATCTGAATTCGGCCTGGGATCTTCGGTTGGCTTTCTCAATATGGGCACACGCATGACGGCGCTGCGCTTTATTACTAGTAATCTGCCTTAACCGGGAGAATGACCAACCTGAAAACTTGCTGCGGAGTGCTTTAGGAACCCTTATCCGGTCGCGTATACCCTTTAGATCCTCGCGTACGATTGCGCGACCGGTGCGGTTAGCATTCTCCACAATGGTCTTACTGATTACATGATTTACATCTTTGCGGAAATTCTTTTCTTTTTTGGAATTCTTCTTTAGTCGGCGCTTCGCAGACTTAGTGCTCTTGCTTTGAAGTCCTGCTCTTTTCTTGTGGTGTCTTTTCCTGACCTGTTCAATCTTCGAGCCTGAATACTTCTTCCCATCAGAGGGGGTAGCGATCCGGGTGATGCCGAGATCTATCCCCATCATTTCTGTTGAATATTGCCGCTCTGCTTCCTGGATCTCACAGCAGCAACCGAGATACCAGTTGCCATTTTGTGTGAACAGGTCTGATTCGCCTTTTTGGTGCTGCATTAAGGCATGTCCCTGTTCACTGGCGACATAGGAGACTCTTTCACGACACGCTAAGGTTCGAATACGGATGCTTTCTTCCTGCAGGTTAAAACGAAGACCCAGGTCGTCAAAAGCAATTGCACCCAGCGGTTTAAATTGCCGCTGAATATTCCGCTTTTTTTTGTAGCTGTCTACTACTTTAGCAATGCAGCGAATAGTGAGCTGAGCTGGAATTTCGCAGAGGCCCTTAATGTTATAATAAACCGCTCTATGAATATCCCCCCGACTGAATAGCTGCATATCAAATGCAAATTGGGAGATGGCGCCACAAGCCTGATTCCCTCGTTTTAGCATAACGAGCAATTTCTCAGCCTGTTCAGGGCTGGGCAAAAGCTTTATTTTCATGGCAAAATTTGCAATATATTGAGTGCACTTTTCTTGATCAAAATGCTTCAATTATCTATGCATAAACAGGGATTCCTTTTACCTATTTGATTGCCAGAAAGAAGTTTCAGGGTTTTCAGTTTGAAAACCCTTATTAACGTGGCAAAGCAGGTTGCTCAAAAAAGTTATAGCCGTTGAAGCCAGAGAAGTTCAACGCATCGAAATCAGCACAAAGGGAAATGCTAAGCATTACAGATCGTAGCAACGGTCGCCTGCGCTGCTTGAAAGGTTTTTTGTAAATGTTGTAGATATTGCTGGCGGTAGGTCTTTATCTGCAATTCGGTTACGTTTTTTTCCAGGTCATGAAAATGCATGCCTTTTAGTGGTTGCATGCCCGCAAAAGCATTCATCCGGTGAAAACCGAACATCACACCTTCGTCCACGGATCGCTCCTGAAAGAATTCTCCTGGAAGGGTAAATGCAGTTTCTGGGGCATTCCAGGTCGTGGTCAGCATGTACTTGCGACCATGAAGGGATCCGCCGGTCCCGTAATTCAGTTTTGGTTCACTGGCCGAACGCCCATCACTACGGTAAATGCCTTTACGATGGCCGGCAGAGAAAACGACATCAATATATTCTTTTAACCGAAAGGGTAATTGAAACCACCAGATCGGCGTGTGATAGATGACAATATCGGCCCATACAAATTTCTCTACTTCAATTGCAGGATCATAATTTTGATTGATATCCGTGGTGCGCACCTCATATCCGGGAAGTGCGCTAAAATAGGATAGCGTATCTGCGGCAAGGGTTGCGTTAAAGGCTCCGCCAGCATGGGCAAAAGACTGACCCCCATTGATTATAAATATATTTTTCAATTTATTAATTTTTAGGACACAAAACTAGGCCGAAATTTAGTATTATAAAAACAACATAAATCATAGCTTTGTATCAGAAATATAATAGTTATGGTAAATTTAGAATGGTACAGGACTTTTAAGGAGATCTATAAAACAGGAACACTCACCGGTGCAGCACAGGCTTTGTTTATATCTCAGCCCGGTGTGAGTCTGCATTTAGGCGCACTGGAGCATTATACCGGCTACAAACTCTTTGAACGCACCGGACGTAAAATGGTCCCTACAGAAAGAGGAAAAGTCTTGTTTAATGTGCTATCGGGGCCCTTAAGCGAGCTGGAATCCGCCGAGAATCAATTTCAGCGCTGTGCAGAGGTCCAAACTCCTACTTTGAGTATTGGAATGTGTTTTGAAACATTCCAGGTGACACTGGAACCTTATATCGCTGATCTGCCCTTTAATTTGATTATCCGATTCGGAGATTACCAGGAAATGGTGGGGCAACTTGAAAAAGGTATTCTGGACCTGATTGTAACACCCCAAAAGGGAAAGCTGAATACGGTGGATTATGAAAAGTTTTCTAAGGAAACACTTATTCTTGTCGCCGGGCAAAAAACCGTCAAAGCCGGGTTTCAAACGGCCTTAAAGAAAAAGGACAAAGAGGTATTGCAATTTTGGTTAAAATCGCAAAAATGGTTTGGAACAACAAACGACATGGAACATCTTTTTCGGTTCTGGCAACAGAACTTTGACAAACAGCCGGACTTCAGACCAAATTTCATTGTACCCAATATGCATTCCATCATCCGGTGTTTATCTTCTGGAAGCGGCCTGGCGGTTATACCGGAGTTTCTATGTGTACAGGAAGTGAAAGAAGGACTTTTGCAAAAATTGTGGACAGGTTATACAGCAGCTCAGAATGGACTATATTTTGGTGTTCGCAAAAATACGCCCTATCCTGAGCAGGTCGTTTTACTCAAATCCCTGTTTAAAAAAGCCATGCCTGCCTAGATCCGGACCAAAATATAGTATTGATCAAATGCTTACTGCCCTCTGGCATTGCCATAAGGTTTAGCAAGCCGCAAGCATTACTTATAAGGAATTCCTAAGGGTCAGATAAAATGGTACGGCAATATGTGTTTTTTGACCTTCCAGTATAAATCGGGCGGCTACCTCACCCATTAATTGAAAATCTGCAGATATAGTGGTGATGCCATTAAGAATGATTTGTTTGATAGGGGTTTCATTGTAGGAGATGATACCAACCTCCGACCCCACTTTATAACCGGATTCCAGAATCTTTTTTACAAGGACAACCAGGTCGTCCTCCATTAGGCTGATGTAAACCGTGCCAGGTTGTATTCTTATATTGTCCATCTGTGCAATGACGACATGACGGAATCCATGGTCCTGGCAGAAGCGGTTAAATCCTTCCAGGATGGCCATTGGATGGTAAGTGTTTTCAGGGAAAATTATATTAATAGCCTGGTATTTATGCAGGCGGGCCAGTGCTTTAGTCAAAGCATGGTAAATTTCCTTTTCAAAATCTTCATACACGGCGCTGTATAAGCCGTCTACGCCTTCCACCAACTGGCTCATCAGGATAAGCTTTTCTTTAGGAATGGTATTGATGATATCACTTGCATGTGCACCCCCTTCCAGAAAATGCGGTATAATCACAAAGTGCGAGTAATTGTCTTTGCGGGAGACCAGAAGATTTTTGAATAATGAAAAATCATTATTGTAAATATAGAAGTCAATTGTGGCATTGATGCCTAGTGCTTTGGTGAAAGCATCATAAATGATTTTTTTGTGTACACTTAGCTTATTAAATATCAGGCACACACGGATGGACTTCTCTTTATGACGGTCACTGATAAAATAACCCTTACCCGGCACTGATTTAATAAAGGCTCTTTGTTTTAGCTGCTTATAAGCTTTTTCAACGGTATTTCTGCCAATCTCTAATTCGTAACTGAGGTTATTGATAGAAGGCAGCAGATACCCTTTCAAAATCCGCCCATCTTCTACTGCTTTGATAATGGAATTACATAGCTGCAAATACTTAGGCGTAATCGAGTAGTCGTCAAAGGCAATCAGGGAATAAATATTTTCAGATACAGGCATTTCCATTTGAATGTTTTTGCGGATTTGAATGATTTATGCTTGGTTGCAAAATCGATTTTGTTCGCAACATTTCGTGTTTATTGTTTCAAGCCACAATATAAGATTTTACGATTAAAAAACCGATAGCGAAAGGATACTGATACTTGTATAATTGGAATTATTTTGAGATACAATAGATATGCTACCATCCTAGTTCGATTTGAATACAGTAGGGGATAGTTAAAAGTATCTAAATGGATAATTTGCATACGAATGTTATTTAGGCTTGAAGGAAGGCACTTATTTTTCCAATAGCTGACGCATAATGAAATATTTTGACCGGCAATACAGGTCTATTGTCGGAATAGTAATGTTTTGCCCCTCCCTACTGGGGAAGGTAATGAGCTAAAATTAAATTAAGGTCTAATGGTAACAATTTGCGCTGATTGGGGGCAGTAATGGATCGAGGCGCTGTAAGATTGACGCTAAGGGATAAAATAGGACTCGTCAATTGGCTTGAGGTAAAATGCGGGAAGAAAAGATGCAAAATGTATATGTGTATAACCACCAGATTGAAAGGGGACGGTAAACGGAGAACCTATGACAGGAAGGCGCATACTCCATATTGGACAATCTGGTAGTTGGAAAAGGAGTAGGCGTTGTGCGGAGTCGTTCAGATGGGAGAGTTAGTCGGTACACAACAGTAAGGCGGTGAAAGCCAACGGTGCATGTATTACATTATATAAAATAGAAGGCTTCAGCGAATAAGCTCCATTAATGTTGTTTTTGGCACAATTGCTAACCGTGCCGTGCAATATATGATGTTCAACAGAGGCAAAAATAATTTCGCTGAAAAGCTCGCAATAATCCGCATTCATTATGTTATTATTTAACCTTCCATAAATTCTTTGACATGCTTAAAAAATCAGTTTGTTATTATTATCAGCTGCGAAAAGGATTTTTATTATGCTGCCTGTTGCTGGCAGCGGTAGTTACCAAGGCACAGGCACAGGAGCCGATAGCCGTCCAGGGAGATGTAATATCGGCTTTGGATAGTACGCCATTAGTTAGTGCATCCGTTCGGATAAAAGGCCAGAAAGCGGGCGTAGTGACCGATGACATGGGCCATTTTACCCTAAAGGCCGCAAAGGGTGCTATCCTGTTAATTAGTAATGTAGGATATGGTCAGGTGGAACTGCCCGCCAGCGAAACGCCGATGCATGTCGTACTACTTCCGGAATCCGGGGCAGGTGCACTCGATCAGGTCGTGGTCGTGGGTTATGGAACCCAGCGCAAACAGGACCTGACCGGGGCGGTGGGTATCGTAGATATGGGAACCGTCGCTAAACAGCCGATTGTTGGTGCCAATGAGGCACTTGCCGGTCAAATGCCGGGGGTACAGGTAAGTTTTACCAATGGTATCCCGGGTGGCGGACCTCAGGTACAGATCCGGGGAATTGGTGCTGTAGGTGCCGGCAGTACACCATTATATGTCGTAGATGGATTTCCATTATCTGCAGAAGGATCAGGTGGCGTACAAATTTCCAATCCGCTAAATGATATACCTCCGAGTGATATTGCTTCTATTTCGGTATTAAAAGACGCGTCTGGTACGGCCATTTACGGTTCAAGGGGCGCAAACGGTGTGGTAATTATCACCACAAAGCAGGGTGTGGCTGGTAAATTGCGTTTTAACCTGGATGCCTATACCGGAATACAGAAGATTCCGGGAAGGGAAGTCCCCAGCATGATGAATGCCACCCAGTTTGCACAATTTCAAAAAGACATCATTGAAGACAATAATGCGCTGACAGGTCAGCACACACCTGTTCCGGATATTTATCAGAACCCGGAAGCCCTGGGAGAAGGTACTGATTGGTTTGATGCCATTACAAGGGAGGCGCCCATGACCAGTGCTAATTTTAGTCTGAGTGGCGGTTCTGAAAACTTCAAGGTATATGCTTCCGGTGGCTATCTCAGACAGGAAGGTGTTGTTCTAGCGACGGACTATAATAAACTCTATTTTAGGTTGAATCTGACTGCTCAACTGAGTAAAAAAATAAGTGTTGGCCTGAATTTCTCACCCAGCTATTCTTTTGGGCATGACGGGGTAACGGGTGGAAACGAAAGAAATGATGCCTTTGGAGCCTGGGAAGTAGCCAATCCAATTCCATCTATCTATAAGGAGGATGGTTCCTATAATGAAATGATCGGTACAGCAGGCACCTGGAATCAGCCTAATCCGGTCATGGTATTAAAAGAATCGGTTCACAAGAGAAATGAAACGCATCTACTCAGCAGTACTTACTTGAATTATGCAATCACGCCTGAATTATCTTTTAAAACCACATTTAATGCTGATCTGGATAATGAGAACAGGAATGGATTCACGCCTTCTACCTTAGGAAGTACGAATAACCCGCCGCCGCATATTCCTTCCGGATACAATAGCCAGAATCAATACCTGAACTGGGCCAATGAAAACAGCCTTACTTACAAAAAGGAATTTGAAGGCGGTCATGCTTTAACCTTATTAGGGGTTTTCTCAGAGCAGCAACAAACAAATAACTCCACTGGCTTTAATGGAACACAGTATCCGGATGATGCTATTCAAACCCTAAATGCAGCAGCACTTATTACAGGAGGAACCTATGAAGACAGCTGGGCTTTGGCCTCTTATTTAGGCCGGGTCAATTATGCTTACCAGGACAAGTACCTGTTAACGGCTACTGTAAGAAGGGACGGATCCTCCCGGTTTGGAGAAAATAACCGTTGGGGTACTTTTCCCTCTTTTGCACTGGGCTGGGATATCACCAAAGAATCCTGGATGCAACAGAAAAAATCTGCACTCAGCCAGTTGAAGCTAAGGGCCTCCTACGGCATTACAGGTAATGACCAGATTGGCAATTTTACTTATCTCAGCCGCCTGGTGTCGAGCAATTACGTTTTCGGTAATGGCCTGGCCAGTGGCCGGATGATCAGCTCTATCAGCAATCCGAACCTGGCCTGGGAAAGGACAGCAGAAGTGAATCTGGGCGTCGATCTGGGCTTCCTGAATAACAAAATTACCTTTACGGCAGATTTTTACCAGTCCAGAACCCGGAGCTTACTGCTGAATCTGAACATTCCCTCCTCTTCCGGTTTCTCAACGACCATAACCAACGTAGGAAAAGTACAGAATAAGGGATTTGAACTGGCGTTAAACACGATTAATATGTCCACCAAGGATTTTCATTGGACTTCCAACGTAAACTTTACCCTCAACCGTAATAAAACCCTGGAATTAGGACCCAATCAAACCGAAATCCAGAGTGCCAGCAATTCCGAAGGTCATCCCACGAATATAACCCGCATTGGTCAGCCCATAGGAATGCTCTTTGGCTATAATATTTTGGGCCTCTATAAAGATGCTGCAGATGTCTCAGGTAGTCCTTCCTTTCCGGGAGCCATCCCCGGAAACCTTAAAATGGAAGATGTCAATGGTGATGGACAGATTACGCCAGTGTCGGATTTTAGGGTCATCGGCAACCCTTATCCTAAATTCAATTACGGTTTTTCCAATGAATTAAGCTATAAACAATTCAGCCTGAATTTTATATTTTCCGGCTCTTACGGTGCAGACAGACTGAAGGCCAATTACGCTTCCCTGCATAATATTGATGGTATCTTTAATGTAACCACGGATGTTATTGACAGGTGGCGTTCTCCCGAAGATCCGGGTCTGGGTGTTGTACCGACCACGGCCGGGCCTAGTTTAGGGCGTGTTATGTTCCGGGATGTCAATTCCGGTTTTGTTTATAAAGCCTCTTATCTGTGGTGCAGAAATATATCGTTGTCTTATAACCTTCCCGAAAAATTTGCCAAGGGCTTCTTTAACAGCGTTCAGGTCTATGGCAGTGTACAGAATGCCTTTATCCTGACCAATTATCCCGGCAATCCGGCTACTTCCAATTACACCGGTGCCAATGGATTTGGCAGTGCACTCACGCCGGGGATTGATTATACCAACTACCCGGTTCCAAGGACCTTTGTCCTAGGTATAAAACTGAGCTATTAAACCCATGCACTTTCTCTTAATTTAAAAATTATTAATGATGAAAATAAATTCTTTATTAGGTACTTTCTTGATCAGCGGGGCAATGCTCAGCTGTATAGGATGCAGTAAATTCCTGGATCAGCAACCGAAAGATTTTGCTTCTTCAACAACCTTTTATAAAAATGTTACACAGTTGAAGGAAGTGCTGAATGGCGCTTATTCCGGACTTCAGAATCTCTATAGTGGCGGCGGCAACCTGTGGGCGATGACCGAGATGCGTTCAGATAATACCACTTTTGAATATAACAATGAAGACCGGGGTACACTTCAGTTGGAGAAT
>DATJDF010000030.1:0-4760 GCA_035497555.1 Arachidicoccus sp.
AAAGATACTCATTCAACATGGGATTGCTTTGATCCCGCTGAAAAAAAGTCTCTACATTTATCTTTATGCCCTGTGATATTTGAAATGTCATCTTTTGCCATTTTTATTGATATAAAGATAACGCATTGAAGGCAACTTGTGTTACAATGACAGGCTAATTTCGGCGATTGTCAGATCAGCTATCGGTGAATAACAAAAGGAGTTCATGCAAGATGTTGGTTATCAATTATATGAATCGACCCGCTGCTCAGCTTGGGTTGATTTCTTCAAAGAAACCTGTTTTTCGGTTTTTGCGCACATTGTCCCAATTATAGTATCGGCCGTTCATCGCGACGTAAACTCCATGCGGTAATGTCTGTAAAAAAGCGAGCGCAGCGCCCAGGTTGAAGAACCCATCAGAGCTCCCGAATTTATAAGGAATCATGGCCCCGGTCAGTACAATCGTTTTTTCCAGTTTAGCACCGGCTAAATAAGCTGCGGTGATATCCATGGTGTCTGTTCCGTGGGTCAGCAAAATGCGCTCCTCAGGTACAGTTCTACAGTTATGTAAGATAAGCTCCCTGTCGGTGTCGTTCATTTCAAGGCTGTCCACCATCATTAGCGTGCGGACTTCAACCGGAACAGTACAGCGGCCCAAATTAAGCATTTCGGGAACATGTGTCTGTTCAAAATCCAGTTTTCCCTGGATCATATCATACTCCTTATCAAATGTGCCACCCGTAATCAGTATTCTTATAGACATACCATTTAGATTTTTTATCGTTATAAGCAATTTTTCTTCAATCCGATCCTTACCCAGCTCCTAGATTAGGGTAAAGGCCAGCCTGCAGTCCCGTCATTTTCCCCGACGTAAAAACTTTGCGACCTCCCAAAGTGTAATACCCGCTGCAATAGAAATATTCAGCGAGTGTTTGGTGCCGTATTGGGGGATTTCCAGGCAACCGTCACTCGCATCAATAACCGCCTGCTGCACTCCCTGCACCTCGTTTCCAAATATCAGTGCTATTTTATCTGCTTGCACCTGGTTTATGTTTTCCAGGCTTATACTCCCTGTAGCCTGCTCAACACTATAAATGCCAAAACCTTCCTTTTTTAAAGATTGGACCGCGGTTAAAGTATCCTCAAAATATGTCCAGTCCACTGTTTCGGTGGCACCCAGTGCGGTTTTATGTATATCCCGATGCGGAGGCCTTGGGGTATAGCCACATAGGTATATACCCTGTATCAAGAATGCATCGGCCGTTCTGAAAACGCTCCCTACATTGTTCATGCTGCGTATGTTATCAAGGACCGCTACAACCGGGATCTTGGTAGCTGTTTTGAACGCTTCCGGGGAAATTCGTCCTAACTCTTCCATGCTCAATTTTTGCATGGAGCAAAGTAAGTTCAAAAAAATGGAAAAAACAATCCGGAGCATATGCTGGCTGCAGGCGTTTTTTTAAAAAAAATTGTCTGTAATAAATTGTTTATTGTGGGTATTCCCCGAAATTTGCTTTGCACAATATAATAACTAGACAAACCGACTGGCGACTAAAAGGATATGTACGATTGGTTTTAATTGCACAGAATGCATCTTTAACCAATAGCAGATTTATCGTAATCGACTTTAGCAGTAAAGGATTCGATGTATTAAGACGGATTATAGAAATTTTTTTTACAGTTTATTCAAAATTTAAACATTTCTAGTTCAAATTGCGCTAATTTGTTTCATCTTTGTCACATAAAAAATTAAAAAATATGAATAAAGTTACGCTTTCTGTAGTAGCTGCATCCGTGGCATGTGCCTTTGCAGCCTGCAATGGAGGTGGATCCAACCAAACCATGAACAGAGAACATTTTATCGAAACACAGTTTATTGACAGTGCTGTCAAACCCGGTGATAATTTTTACCAGTTCGTTAATGGAAAATGGCTGGACACCGTCAAGATTCCCGCTGATAAAGTAGCGGTAGGTGGTTTCAATCAATTAGCTGATGATACCAGAGAAAAGCTAAAAAGCCTTGTGGAAGATGCACAGAAAAGCGGTGGCGCCAAAGGCAGTATAGAACAAAAAGTGGGTGATTATTTCGCCTCGGGTCTGGATACAGTTACCCGTGACAAGAGAGGCTATGAACCCATTAAGCCCTTACTGGCAAAAATTGATGCAATTAAAGACGTGCCGTCTTTACTGGAATATGTAGCTGCCGAGTACAAGAACCGAGATGGTTCGCTGATTGCTTTCGGTGTTGGACCAGATCAGAAGAACAGCTCCATGAACATTGCCTCTTTTTACCAGACCGGATTAGGATTGCCGGACCGGGATTATTATTTCAGAAATGACAGTTCCACCATCGCCATTCAAAATGCATATAAAACTTATCTGACGACCCTGTTTACATTAACAGGTCAGGATGAAACTACTGCTAAGAAAAACAGCGAACTGGTATACGGGATAGAAAAACAGATGGCTGAATCGCATAAAACCCGTGTTGCCTTAAGAGATGTAGCAGGAAACTACAATAAAGTGACCGTCGCCTCCCTGGAAGCCTCAGAGCCGAATATCGGCTGGAAAACTCTACTGAAGAATCTGGGAGCCGGAGCTATTGATTCGCTGGATATGGAACAGCCCGCCTATTATGTCAAGTTGAACAGCCTGTTGAAATCTGTTCCATTAGACAGCTGGAAAGTATATCTGAAAGCCAATACGCTCGGGACTTATGCTAATACGCTCAGTACGCCGTTTGGGGATGCTGCCTTTGCTTATTCGAAAGTCATTACCGGTCGGGAAAAACAGGAAGATCTCTGGAAAAGAATGATAAGTGCCGTGGATGGCAACCTGGGAGAACTGCTGGGGCAGCTGTATGTCAAGAAATATTTTCCGCCAGAAGCCAAAAAGAGAATGGATCAGCTGGTTCAGAATCTGGAAACAGCTTTTTCCAATCGGATTCAGCACCTGGACTGGATGAGCGATTCAACTAAAGTGATCGCACAGACAAAATTAAAAGCAATCATCCGTAAAATAGGTTATCCAACCACATGGCGTGATTACAGTAAGGTTGAGGTGGATTCTACGAAATATTTTGAAAATGCAGTATCCGCACGGCAAAACAGTTACAATTTTGAGTTGTCTCAATTGGGCAAACCCGTTGATAAAAACCTCTGGTATATGACGCCGCCAACGATTAATGCTTATTACAATCCGACAACCAATGAAATTGTATTCCCAGCAGGTATCCTTCAGTTTCCTTTCTTTGATAAGGATGCCGACGATGCGGTCAATTATGGTGGAATCGGTATGGTCATAGGTCATGAAATGACCCATGGTTTTGATGACCAGGGTTCACAGTATGACAAGGTGGGTAATATCAATAATTGGTGGACGAAAGAAGACAAACAAAAGTTTGACGAAAAGGTCAAGAAAATACAGAAACTCTATGATGGTTATACTGTGCTGGATTCACTCCATGTCAATGGTCAGTTAACTACCGGAGAAAATATGGCTGACTTTGGGGGTGTTGCTATTGCTTATGACGCATTTAAACTGACTAAGCAGGGCAAGGATACAACCCGCATTGATGGTTATACACCCGATCAACGTTTCTTTATGTCACTGGCGCAGATCTGGCGCAGTAAATATAAAGATGCGACCATCCGCCAGCGTATCAACCTGGATCCGCACTCTCCTGCCAGCTGGCGTGTATTAGGCCCTTTAATGAATTTTGATCCTTTCTACAAGGCATTCAATATTCAACCGGACGCTAAACTATATATTAAACCAGAAGACAGATTAAAAATCTGGTAATTTAGATATGTTCAGTTGAGCGTTTAAAAAAGCGTGCTTCGTTTAAAATGACGAAGCACGCTTTTTTAATTTGGTACTGCTCCTAACTCCCAATAAATATTAGTTACAGCATAGATGGATTCACTGGACAGGACCAATTGATAAAAGTTTTTCAAAACAATTATTATGGGCATTGTCATAGCGATTCAAAACAAAATGACCGGCTACACTCTTGCTTTTATCCTTTATAGCCGTCGCCGTAGTTTTCCAGGAAATCTTTTATTTTCTGATGGTTGGCGGCACTCAAAGGAACAACCGGGAGTCTAAGCTGGTTTTTCAGCAATCCTTTTTCAAACATGAATGCTTTAACACCCGCCGGATTATTTTCATTAAAGAGTAATGTGAAAACCTCCAGGATTTTATTGTTGATTTTTGTCGCTTCTGCGAATCGGTTATCCAGGCACAATTTGACGATGGTAGATATTTCTTTTGGAAAAGCATTGCCGGCCACAGTAAT
Source organism: Arachidicoccus sp. (assembly GCA_035497555.1). Taxonomy (GTDB): domain Bacteria; phylum Bacteroidota; class Bacteroidia; order Chitinophagales; family Chitinophagaceae; genus Arachidicoccus. Next base: position 4,277 of record DATJDF010000030.1, read on the forward strand.
GACCCCACGCATGCCCATAGCGATTTGTGGGATGGCAATATCATCTTCACCGCTGGTAACCAGAAAATCGGCCGGCACATCACGGATGATGCGGGCAAATTGTGTGAAATTACCACAGGCCTCTTTAATCCCGCCAATGTTTTTTACTTCATTAGCCAACCGGATAACAGTCTCAGCATCGATATTTTTGCCCGTCCTGTGCGGGACATTATAAAGTATGATGGGTTTGGGGGATGCCGTTGCCAGCGCTTTGTAATGCTGGTAAATGCCTTCCTGGGAGGGTTTACTGTAATAAGGAGCTGAACTAAGGACCGCAGTAGCATTTTCCAATGGAAAAGTTTGTAAGTCTTCTATGACTGACTGAGTATTATTACCTCCGATACCCACAACAACGGGTACGCGTCCGTTTACCTGTTTGTAAGTAAAATTGATGATAGCTATCTGCTCTTGTTTGGAAATCGTAGGGGTTTCCCCTGTTGTACCG
>DATJDF010000031.1:0-2360 GCA_035497555.1 Arachidicoccus sp.
TGTCTCATGTTGTCTTCCCATGACAAGGCCGGTGATAATCGTCTGCGGATTATCCGGTTGAAGTACTTTGTCAGCAGCATCTAATTTGTAGCGATAGACTTCACTATTAGAAGATGCATACAGATAGCCATTCTTTAGATAAATCCCCGTGCCGCCATAATTACCGAATCCGCCAATTACATGTGCGGATCCGTCCGGGTCCTGCTGTAAGGTCAGGATACCCTTGCCGTCTTTGGCTTTGGCAAGTTTTACATAAATAAGTCCCTTATCAGTAACGACCAGGTGTCGGGCCTTCGCTTTGAGATCCGCCACGACGATGGCCGAAAAATGATCCGGTAATTTTAAACCGGTTGTATCTGGATTCAGCTGATGACCCGAAGCGACAGATGGGTGAGGCAGGACGCTATGTCCTGGAAGGTGACCGGGTGATCCGATGGCAGAAAAACAAAGGGATAATGCAATAGTGGTCGCGGTTAGTCTGGGGATAAAGCCCTGAATGCCAAGATTTTGAAATAAGAATTTCATCTAAATGATATTAAATTTTAAAGTAGGTTTTACTGGCAGGCAGCTTTCAACCTCCGCCATGGATTTTACAACATACCACATGCCAAGTATAAAAATCATCAAAAATCAAAGCTGCACTTTTTATTGCCCGTTTTCTAACCTCCGCTTGTCCTTACTGCAGGGAATCAATGAATTTGATAAGGCAAATTAAACCATAATTTGAAATTTAAAGTACAAAAGAATTTACCGATTATTCAACAATAATAGCATAGAACAGAATTGCATCTGTTTTTTTGCGAATATTGTATTGTATGGATACAAAGCGCCCGCGTCATGCTAAAATAAGCCGCAGGCCAGAGGGCAAATCCGAGCAGTGTTTATGTTTGTAAGGGCTGACTGAACCGCCCCCGTTTGTTTCTATCTTTAGCTTTTGCGTAAAATTCGTTTGTAGACAGGTTTATAAAAATTAATAAAAAAAATGAAAACAGTTCAACACAGATGGCTTATTGGAAAAATAGCGATTAGTTTCAGCTTGATATTAGTGTCATTCGGGATGAATGCCCAGGTGCCCAATCAAATGGAAAATCTTGTCCGCAAGGTAGCGGATCATATAATTGCTCAGACGGATTATCAACTCAAAGACCAAAACGGACAGCTTTATGAGCAATCAAAAAATATTGCAGCTGGCAAACATCTTAAAGCAAACAGCAAGTATAATAAATGGATGTACGTCAACGGGGTTATGGCCATTGGGATGGTACAGGCCTCAGCCGTCCTTAAAGATCCGAAATACACCAGGTATGCCGATCATAATTACCGCTTTGTCTTTGACAATCTGGAATATTTTAAAAAACAGTTTGAAGCCGGTGACCAGAAAGTAGAATGGCGTCCGGTGTTGAAGATCCGTTCGCTGGACGACTGTGGTGCCATGGCGGCCGGCTTACTGGAGGTTTACCGTGAAGATCCGAGACCGGATTTTCTGGCATACCTGCAATCCGTCGGGGATTATATTTTGAATAAGCAGGTACGTTTGCCAGATTCCACGCTTGCCAGAACCAATCCCAGAGATATGACCATGTGGGCGGACGATTTATACATGAGTGTTCCTTTCCTTGTTCGCATGGCAAAAATGACCGGGGATGAAAGGTATTTAGATTTTGCTATCCAGCAAGTTGAACATTTCAACCGGTATCTGTATGACGTAACCACTGGTTTATATTTCCATGCCTATTATAGCGATACGAAAACTAACGGCGTAGCACGTTGGGGCCGCTGTAATGGTTGGGTTGCCCTGGCGCAGGCGGATCTCATTGAAGCCCTGCCCCAAAATCATCCAAAGCGTGCAGCACTGATCCAACTGTTACTTCGCCAGATCACCGGATTTTCCCGTTACCAGGCAGCAAGTGGGATGTGGCATCAATTGCTGGATAAACCAGATTCTTACGAAGAGTCTTCGGTTACCTCAATGTTTGTCTATACGGTCGCAAAGGCCGTTAATGAAGGCTGGATTCCGGCTAAATATATTACGATCGCAGAAAACGGGTGGCTGGCATTGAGTAAAAACGTAACAAGTGATGGCCAGGTGAAAAATATCTGTATCGGGACCTCCATTTATGATGATATACACTATTATTATACCCGTCCATCCCAGTTAAACGACACACATGGTCTGGGACCCTTTCTGCTTGCCGGCACCGAAATGATCAGGGCTAAAAAATACCTCACAGACCTGAATAAACGCAGATAGCAAAGCAGAGATTAATAAATATCCCAACTAATTGAAGCGCACTAAAAAAAAGGAATTGAAAAGACTTTTAATTAGATCGGCATTTGACAGACAATCGGCAGTCATAGTG
>DATJDF010000032.1:0-2942 GCA_035497555.1 Arachidicoccus sp.
AAAATCTATCAAGGTGACAATCCTAATGACAGGCCAGATCTGTTATTTGGCAGAACCCTTAGCAGAAAATTATGCTTGATAGAATTTAAAAGACCAGATTTTACCCTAAATCGAGAAACTGAAAACCAGGCAGTTCAATACCGCGATGATTTGAATGTATATTTCCACAATCAAAAAATAGAAATAATATTATTAGGTGGAAAGGTAAAGCAGAACATTAGCTCACATAATGAGCAATCAGATGTCCTCTATCGAACGTATATTGATATAATTAGTTCCGCAAGACAAAAAATTCAATGGCTGATAAATGAATTAAAAAAGGGTTAACAATCCTAATTCCATAATCAGCCAGAAACATTCCTTTTTATCCTTTTATTAGGAGCGGCTAATTAACATTCTAACTGAACCAAAAAGTTAGGAAATGAGACATAGTGACTTTGCAAAACATGAAAAGAATGAAAAATTTGACAAACTATTTAAGTTCACTATTAGATAGGGGCGAATATAAGACGGCGAGAGATTGTATTTTAAAAGAACTTGAATCGAAAGAAGCAGATCAAAAACCCACAAGCGCTTCCCTTAAAGAAATAGAACTTTACGGATTTCTAATCGATATAGGCTGTAGTTCCTTGAACCCAGACGATATAAAAGGTGGTATCACATTTATGATTGACAAAGAGGAAGAAATAAAAAATATCATCACCCCCAGTTCATATTATTACAACTTAGCAAATGCATTTCATGGTCTGTGCAAAATATTTTATTCACAAAAAAACGGCGTACATCCAATCAGCACATCTCGTGAATATTTTCAACAGCCGATAGATCTTTATTGGTTAGCATACAGAAACACAGACAAGAACGACACCTCTCTAAAATATCAAATTCAAATCAATCTAGCAAACTCGTTAATGTTGAATCATCGGATTGTAGAAGCTATCCAAATCCTTGACAATGTGTTAAAAGAAAGGCCAAATCTCCCGCAAGCGGTAATTTCAAGGGCTGATCACCTACAAACTCTGAGCTGGGCAACAAATCCACCTGTTACAATTGCTTTATTTGCACAGATCTTCACTGCCTATAAAAAAGGAATAGAAACGACGGCCCTTCCTCTTAATATACACCAAAGGTGCTTAACCATGATGGAAGAAGTCAAACAGAAGATTATTTCACATAGCTTTTCCATTAATGACGTGGAAATTGAAATAAAGGAAAGCCAAAAGGAATTTGAAAATCACTCGCCATATATAAAATTCTGTATTGAAAACTTTCTGACTTTAAACGAACACAGTCTATATTGTAGCTGCATAGCTACTTCAAAAGACGATATACAAATTGGTATATCAAACGCAGTGTTTAAAAGCAAACTATTGCCTAAACTGGAGCTATTACTAAATCGAATAAAATCAGAATACGCATTTGCAAGATGGAATTACTATCAATCATTTACCAAAGAAGCATTTGACTATGACGTCATATTTTCTGAACTTTTTGAGGGTGACGTAATCAGCTCTCAATCAGAAGCACTAAGAGCAAGTTTCAGAATTTGTTATGGAATTCTTGACAAAATAGCACTGGGAATATGTAAATTATACAGAACCGAAGGCGGCAATATCTATTTTGAAAGATTCTGGGAGGATAAGGCTCGGAAAGAAATTCTGGAAAATCAAAGGAATATCCATCTAAATGCACTTTCGAGTATAGCCAACGACCTAAACACAAAACGTGGTGAATTGAAACATTTTAAGAACTGGAGAAACAAAATCGAGCATAATCTTTTAATCCTTCAGCAAAAGACCAAGCTGAATCTTGATTCCTATGATATTCTTGAAGATAAGGATTTTATTGCAGTAGTTGATATAAATGACTTTAAAGCAAATACAGTTCAACTGCTCCAATTGACACGCGCAGCGATATTTAGTTATGTTTATTGCGTCCGACTGGAAACAATAACCTCCGAAGATCCAGCATCGACTTCGGCTGCCACCATCGGATTAAAGCAATAGATCAATACTACGACGGCATGTTTTATGAAACTGAAGTATAGGCAATTATTTTTTAGATGACACCATAAGAGAGGGATTTAAACTATTAATTAAACTTATGAAAAAAGTGTTAATGCAACGCCGGTTCCTATTAGGGTATTCTGATGTATATAATGATAATGGAAGTGCCCCTGTTCATATATTGACAAATATCCCTCAATTGGCAGCAATAGAATTGATAAGTCATCTCCTCCATTTATATAATGTTCGACAAAAGGACGATCTGCGGTTTCAATCAAACCGGCTGTTTGAATGGATGATGAAGACGACAGAAGAAAGTAAACGCCAATTACTCCTTTTTATTCAACGACAACAAAACCTAATCAACGGCCAAAGTTTTGTATTGATAGATAGAAGGCCTTGCCTTGATTTGATACAGTACATTCTAGTTTATGCTAACCCGCATGAAAATTCATCCTTAGATGCTAATCATTACACGATACTATTAAAGTGTTTATTATACTTTAATGAAGTAGAAAACAAAATACAGAAAAAACTATTTAATTGGGAAGAAGGTCAGGGATTATCAAAGTTTATTGATTATATTTTAGTAACGCAATTTAGAAATATTGGATTCGAAAGATTTAAGGAGTTTCAAATAGAATTCCTGAAGGCATTTTACTTCTTCGAATTTTGTCAATACAACGAAAAATACTCTGCTCATCTAACTGTCTTTTTAAATTCATTAGGCTTGTCTTCTTATAAAAGCTATCTGTGGAAGATTTTCGATCTACTCCATAAATTATTAGAGGCTGAGCAACCCACGCCAATAATGTATGTTAACGATAAAAATGTTTCTGATTTCTGCCTACAATTAAGTATTACATGTTCAATTGAAAAAAATAATCTGGACTATCAGATGATGCGGAGTTATCCACTCTTTCAGGTTCAACAAAA
>DATJDF010000033.1:0-6152 GCA_035497555.1 Arachidicoccus sp.
TATTAAAGAAATGTATGACACTGATATCAGTCATACGGTGTTATCAGAAATAACAGATCGTGTAATACCGGCCATTCGTTTATGGCAGGAACACCCCTTAGATTCAGTATATACCATTGTTTGGCTGGATGCGATGTATTATAAAGTTAAGGGAGAGGGTGGACATATCGTGACCCGTTGCTTATACAATGTTTTAGGCATAGATTTGGAAGGACGCAAGCATCTGATGGGCATGTATATCTCTGAAAGCGAAGGCTCCAAATTTTGGTTGAGTGTACTCACAGACTTACAACAAAGAGGTGTAAAGGATATTTTGATCGCCTGCATAGACAACCTGGGAGGCTTTGAGGAAGCAATCGTTGGCATCTTTCCTAAAACTGAGGTACAGAGCTGTATTGTACACCAGATGCGCAATACGATCAAGTATGTGGCTAGCAAGGACACCAAAGCAGTGGTTAAAGATGCCCAATTGATCTATCGCGCCAGTAGTAAAGAAACCGGTGAGCAACACCTGGACGATTTTGAAAAAAAATGGGGTAAAAAATATCCTATCGTTATCCGTTCCTGGCGGGCCAATTGGCATAAACTGAGTACTTTTTTCAAGTATAGTGCAGACATTCGAAAGCTTATTTATACCACAAATACAATAGAAGGCTATCATCGGCAGATCCGTAAAGTTACCAAGACAAAGGGGGCATTTACAAGCGATATGGCTTTATTAAAGTGTAATGGCCAATACTTAATCTGACAAAATAGGTTTTTTAAGGCATTGGCGATAAAAATGAATTTGGAGAAGAAGCGGCCGTTTTTTCAGCCGCTTTTTCATTTCCATCGGTCAGCGTATTCCTGGCGGTTTGCTCCTCAGCAGGGACCGCTTCCGCTTCAGCTGACACATTAAAGGTAACGGATTGTCCGAAAAAATTAATCAGATCTTTGGATTTGGCCAATTCTTTGCTGTCCTCCCAAGTTTGCATAGGTGTTTTTCCATAACAATATCGTCCGCTATGGGTACGTTCTTTGTTATAAAAATCTATCCAAAGATCAACGTCTGTTTGCATTTCTTCAATGGAGTGATAGATCTTTTTTCTAAAGGCAATTGCATAAAATTCATCTTGCATCGTTCTGTGAAAGCGCTCACAAATACCGTTGCTTTGAGGTCGCTTTGCTCTGATTTTTGTATGTTCAATATCTTCAATAGTTAAACACAGTTGAAACTCATGGTGCTCTCTTGCGCCACAATATTCCGTTCCTCTATCGGTGAGTATTCTAAGCAAATCAACGTCTTGTTCTTCATAAAATGGAATCACTCTATCATTAAGCATGTCTGCCGCCACAAGGGCATTTTTACGGTCATATAGTTTGGCAAAAGCCACTCTGGTATATGTATCCAAATAGGTTTGCTGGTAAATCTTGCCTACCCCTTTGATGTAGCCGACATAATAGGTGTCCTGGCATCCCAAATATCCCGGGTGATGGGTCTCTATTTCGCCGCGGCTTTCTTCATCTATCTTTTTACGTTCTAAGGCTGCCACCTGGTCATCAGTCAATATTAAACTGTCTTGGGCAACCTTTGCTTCTAAGGCTTTTAATCGTTTCTGAAATGTTTCTAGGTCATGACGTAGCCATACTTGACGTACTGTAGATGGAGCTATGCTATTTCCACGCTTGGATAGCTCATTGGCAGCCCTTGTTTGTCCATGCGCAGGTTGTTCGGTTGCATAAGCCACAACTACTTCTTCCAGTTCGCGGGCAATTCGATTTTTTAATAATGGTTTACTACGGCTGATTTCTTTTAGTGCGATTTCTCCGCCTTCTTCGTACAATTTTTGAAAACGATAAAAACTGTCCCTTGAATAACCCATTACTTTACAGGCTTCAGAAACATTCCCCAATTTTTCTGCTAATTTCAACAGCCCCATTTTGGGCTGGATCAACTTTTGTGTTGTTGTCATCTTAATCTGTTTTAAATTGTTATCAAATTTAAGAAATGTCAGATTAAGTCTTAACTTTTACAATTTAGTATTGGACATCTGTAATCTTTACAGCCAACCAGAATTAGCTGTCCGGTTTTTACTTCCATTATGTGAATTCTTTCGTCAGGATTAATATTTTGACCAAATTTTCTGTCTAAACATTGGGGAGTAGAAGACCTTATAACCAAGAAAGAAATAAACTGGTCGCAAATTGCGACCGGTTCGGGACTTTAAAACATTCTCCGGTTAGTCCCTGCGCATTTACCGAATTATGTAAAGAAGTTTCTTTATTATATACTCCCAATAATGCGACCGGTGGAATATGATATTGTTGATCGTAGGCGTTTGTTGCTGTTATTATGTGATCCATTCGAGGTAGTTATCTCTTGATATAACCTGAAATGCAACACCTGGATACGAGGTTGCAAATGCGGCTGGGATTTTTACTTTTTTGTTGGCAGAATATTTGAATTCAAATGCTGCAAGGTGCCCATTTTCTACCTCTATTAGGTCAACTTTTTGTTGATTGTAGTTTCTCCAAAAATAGTACTGCAAATTTTTCCCTTCGTAGGCATTTTTCTTTATTCTTTCGGCAATTAGGTAGTTTTCCCATAACAATCCGGTGTCCTTTCTAAGTGCCAGTAATTTGAAATCGTTAATAATTGCATTTCTTATTTCGTTGTCGTAAAAGAACCACTTGGATGTTTTTGAAAGCTCTTTACGTGGACTGGTGCTATAAGCTCCGACTTTATATACGATATACACTTTCGATAGGAGGTCGAGATAGTTCTCAACGGTATTTTTGCTGATACCTAACTGTTTTGCTAATTCATTATAGGAAACTTCTGAACCGCATTGAAAAGCAATAAGCCGAAGGAGCTTAACAATTTTATCGGACTGCCTGATGCCTTCATAGGCAAGAATGTCTTTTAATAGATAAGACTGGACTAGTTGAAGTAGGTAGGCAGATTTTTCCTGGATGTCTGTCAGTTGGAACAGTTCAGGGTAACTTCCGAAAATCAATCTGTCTTCAAGGTTTTGGGTTGTTTCTAAAGCGTTTTCGCCTGCAGAAATTTCTGTCTGCGATAATGGATATAGATGATAATGAATGGATCTTCCGGTTAATGGGTCGCCCGTTTTGTTTGCTCGGTCAAATGAAGAAGATCCAGTGGCAATGATTGTAAGTTCGGGAATATTATCTATCATCAATTTGAGGATCTGTCCAATATTTGGTAATACTTGGGCTTCATCGATAATTAGCAAATTCGCATTTCCAATAATACGTTTATAGTTGGCCACGGAACGATTTCTAAGCAACTCCTGCACGTCAAAATCTTCCGCATTCAGAATCAGCGTCTTTTCTTGATATTTTTTCCGAATAGTGTCGATCAACACTGTTTTACCTACCCGGCGTGTACCCAATATTAGGATCACCTTATTTTTACCAAGTTGCGGTGTAACCAGATCTTCCAGCTTTCTTTTAATCAATTTCATGTAGTATCGTCAATTTGTTGACTAAATTGTGATTAATTTTGTCATTATATTGACTAAATTACTTTAAATATTTTAATTAGTTGATTTATAACAAGTTATAATAATGATAAAGCCAAAAGTTGGTTTGCTATTAAATTAGGCGGATTGATAGCTAATAATCAGTCTTTTAAGTTAAAATAACAGGCTTTTTGATGAATTAATAAACTTTACTATTCCGAAGATCTAGGTTGATTATAATGGTTTAGATAATCCACAATGGTGTTATTTATTGATATTCAGTGTATAATTATCATATTGCATGTATTTTAGTTAAATATTCATGCAAAATTGGTTTGAAATTTGTATATTTATGCATATGAAACGTCTGGATATAGTAAAAGAACATCTGAAACCTGGGTTAGTTTATCACAGGGCTGACCTCATGGAGTGGTCTACTTCTGTTGACCGCCATTTGCAGGAATTAGTGAAAGAGAGAACTTTAGAAAAGCTGTCTGGAGGGTTATATTATGTTCCTTCGCAATCCGTATTTGGAAAAGTTCCAGCGGATGAGCAAAAGCTGGTAGAAGTTTTTTTAAAAGATCACCGTTTTGTCATCTTGTCACCAAACGATTATAACACCCTTGGAGTCGGAACTACTCAGCTATACAATGAGTGTAGGGTATATAATTATAGACGCCACGGCGATTTTAAGCTGGGAAATCGTACTTTCCGATTTATTAGAAAACCATATGTTCCGAATAAAGTGACAAAAGAGTTGCTGTTGGTTGATCTGGCAAATAATATAAAATCTTTGGCCGAAGATCAGCCTATGTTATTAGAAAATATAAAAAGGCGAGCTGGCGAAATGAATCCTCATAGGCTGAAACAACTAGCTCGTGATTTTGGGACAGTCAGCACTAGAAAACTGTTTGATTCATTGATAAGTTAACAATATGACACCTATTTATTTGCATGACCACAAAAGTTTTTCTGAACTTCTTCGAATTATTGAACGCTATTGGCGTAGTTTCAAATACGAATGTGTATATCATAACAACATAACTGAAGGCCTAAACATCCACCAGGAGTTGACTAAAATAGCCCACTGCCAGCTAAACTAATCCACTAATCTGGCGCTGCCAGATCCTGGCTTCATGTCTGCGATTGCCAGCGAACGCAGCACTCATAACACGCAAACAATCATAGGTGACTTACTTATTCAATGACGAGCATTAAACCTGCCTTTAAGCCCAGATTAATCTCCCTTATCGCTATCATGAACAAACGTGACGGACGCTCGAATCGTGAAGCGCGAAAGGGAGGATCGCACCATCACGTTATAAGAAATTCGAATGGAATGCATAGATGTCCGTGGACCCGCAAGGAGTCTACCTGTCTTTTCAGGAGTTTAAGGATGATGCCCCGTCTAGCGCAAATTTTGTTACCAGAGTGGATTCGATGACGAAACAGGTAAATATTTATCAATTCCTATATAAGCAAAACTATTCTTTCGCCCATATGTTTCAACCTCATATTGCTGCTTCGTTTACTTCACAATCTATATCAATTCCTATCGGATTCTTTTTGAATTATCACATTGTTTTTCCTACCTCTTGAGTTTGACACGATCTGAACTTAACTTATTGACAATCAAGCACACGATTTTTAATCGGCTCACTACATATAGTGTATATCCCTAATATTATAAGGAGAGTTTATCTTCGGCAATCAGTGGCAGCAAGGGTTTTACACCCATGCCTTTCTGCAATTTGGCCACCAGTTTTAATGACTCGAATTGATGAAAAATGAACTATTTATTTATAAAATACGCTGTATTTGCGCTATAATAATGCAAAAAGGCGCTATTATTAGCGCCTTCTGTGATCCCGCTGAATACAGAGAATTTAAATTTGGATTGCAAATTCGTTAATGTATTCATTATAAATTAAGTATATATAATTATATTATTATTTAATCACTAGGCAGTGCAATACAAAGAATTTAATCTTCCATTTTAGCATTAAATAATTCTGATTCTAAAATTTCAGGCAATCGTTTGTGTTGAACTTTGACAAAATATTTATTTAAGTTTAACACTTGATTACTCATTTTCATATGCAGTTTTATTCAAATTTTAACGACAATGATCTTCTTATGGAGCTTAATCGTGGAAGCGAAAAAGCTTTTGATGAAATCTATCAGCGATATTGGAAATCTTGCTACCAGTCTGCTTATAAGGTCGTAAAAGATGAGGATACGTGTATGGATATTTTGCAAGATGTGTTTACCTGGCTTTGGGAAAACAGATCAACTGTCCGGGCAGAATCTCTCAACGCTTATCTTCGTACTGCTGTAAAATTTAAAATGCTCAATTTCATTCGCAATAGTCAAAAACGTGATCAGGTGTTCGGTGTTTACCAGAGCACATGTATAACAGAATTGTCTGCTGATATTATACTGGAAGCCAAGCAGTTAAATGAAATGATCAATGAGTTTATTCAACAATTGCCAAAACAAGCTGGAAAAATATTTTATTTAAGTCGCTATGAACAGCTAAGCCATCGAGAAATAGCGCAGCAATTACAATTATCTGAAAAAACCGTAAAGAAGCAAATCAACCTGGTACTTAAGAAATTAAGGGTTGCGACCAAGGGTGCTTTTTTCAGTTTGTTCTTCCTTTAAAAAATTGGGGTGGAGGCTAGAAGT
>DATJDF010000034.1:0-3802 GCA_035497555.1 Arachidicoccus sp.
TGAAGCGCTTTGTCCTTTTTACATAAAGATAGGTAGGGTGTTACCTGGGCAGTACTGTCTCTCAACCACATTGCATCAATATCCCCCGTGATAACAAATGTGTCCGGTTTACCACCAACTAAAGAATAATCAACCGTTGTATCTAGTGTGTTAGGAAAGCAATTATTAAATAGCCAGGCGATTTCTTTATTGCCAACATTCTGGTTGATTTCACGAATCAAGCTCTCAACAGCCTCACTTTTGAATTTACGCTGCCCTACCGGGACACGAACCACCGGAAATTCATCCAAAAACGAAGAACGGGAAAAACCGTATTTGGCAACCAACACCCCAGCTCCAGCCATGGCAGATTGCTGTAAAAATTTTCTACGATGCATTATTCAAAATTTAATTATAAAAATAGATGGCTAAAAATAATGCTTTTAAAATTAAGGAAATTACCAAAAAACAAAAACAAAGAGCGAAAGCTGGGATTTACAAAATCCTAAACAAATCGACCCCCAAAATTGCTTCAATCCATAATACATATATATAAACATCATTTAACTAAATCAATAATATTTCACAAAATAATTTAGATGAAATATTATTATTATATTTTATAATAATAATACGTTTTTATAAACTATAATAATATTATTATATATATTATATCCGAATATAAATGACGACCTCGGCCAGCCAGATATATATTGGAAATAGATCAAAATTTTATTAATCACTAACAAACATAACTCAATATTATATAACCAGTTAATTATTTAAATCAAAAGTGATTTTGCGTTCGGACCCTCCATAAATAACAGATCCACAATGCTCAAATTGGGCAGAAAGCCAACTCTATCTTCAAACAATTGATGATACTTCACCGGGTTCGGCACTTTCGAATAGGTCCGAGGGTCCAGGAAGTTTGCTTTGGTGTCAATTATTGGAAACTTATCATCATTTACAATCACAATACGCTTATTGACAGCAAGATAATCAATACAAGTTTGAATAATAGCCAGGTTAAAATCTATCAAAAAGTCATATTTTTTTTCAAAAAATGGACGAAATCCTTCCTGATAATACTCAAAATAGGGGGACCTGTTGTAGCAGGAAACCATGGTTCGCCAATGTCGAGGTTGCCAATTTTCCTTATTTGCAATTCTAACTTCTTTGAATAAACATTTTTGGTCTCGGCCGTTTTCAACAGGAATCGAAAGTGGAATCAAACCACCTCCTCCAGAAAGAACACAACGGTTGCCAAAACTCATTTTTTTCCATCTTTGGTATTCAGAAATTAATATATATGATTGATTAATTGATATTTTAAACCAATTAACACATGGAATAAACTGATTATCAATTATATATTGATTCATTTCATCTTTTTCATCGTCAAAATCTATCATCGCAAATTTTTCCTCGTATTTAACAAATAGCAGCCTTAAATTTTATGAATATTTTATTCAATAAAGTACTGTATTTAATTGTAAATCTATAATTTATATCTATTATTTATGTCTAATTAAATTAGATTAAAGTAGATACTTATTCACACTATAAAAAGCTAAATTATATAGTACACAAATATACAACAAAATAATTAATATATGTTCGAAAATGGAAAGATTTTGTATTTTGCAGGCAAATCCTTCATAATGAAAAAAATCGCCTCTATCCTACTCTTTTGCCTCCTTTTATGGGGCTGCAAAAAACCAGTTGCCTTCGAATATCGGGGCCTGAAAAACTTTCAATTAGTTAATTTTAATGGCGACACCGCAACGCTTTCGGCCACGATTTCATTTTACAATCCGAACCATTTTGGAGTCAATTTGAAAAAAATCAATGCAGACATATCTGCAAATGGCAATTTGTTAACACATTATGTTTTAGACACATCTATATCAATTCCGGCTACATCCCTATTCGATTTTCCAGCAAGCATAAAATTTGATCGTAGGGTAATTTTTAATAATATAGCCGATGCCTTTTTCAAAAGAGAAATTTTATTACATATCAAGGGTAATTCTCGTGTTGGTCGGGCAGGTATTTTTGTAAATGTCCCTTTTGACGTTAGCTCAAAACAGGCCATTAAATTTTAGCAGTACTTACCGGATTTCCTTTTTTTGGTTTACTGACCCTATTTGGCTGTTTGGTCAAAAATTCACCAGACAGCCTTTTTTTGTGGCGGATTTTTGTAAATAACGGGTATCTGGATATGGAGATATTTTCTGGCATTTCTCTTTTATTGCTTCCAAAAACGATGGGCGTAGCTATTGGATGGCAATTCAAGAATTTGATTTTTTATTAATTTTTTGCCCTTTCCCCGCCATTTGGTGTCCCCATTCCTATTATATATTCCTGCTTGGGTTGATTTCAATGCAAGCCCTTCTACTTCTTTAAAAATACTTTATTGTTAAAAAAATAGCTTTCCCATTAACATTAAGATATTAGTGGAAAGAAAGTTGTCATAGACCGGATCTATCCGTGTTGTTCCTTTCGGCTCCCAAAGCTTTCTGGTAACAGCGTAAAACGTCTATTTTTTTGAAGTTCTTTTTGCTTTATTATTTTTAAAAAACGGCAGATCGAGGAATTTATAATTTGAAAATGAGTCGCGGGACACATCCTCTTTTTGACAAAAAAAATGTGATTTCCACCTGGTTCATCTACGGTATCCTATTTGCCTTTCTGACGTTGTCCATTTTATACCTCCTTGAAATTTACCAGCCTGCCTTTTTAATTGGGCATTTTTTAGCAATTATCTTTTGAAAATCGGCTAACTTACATACTGGAAAAATATATAAATAAGGAAGTGAAAATGGATATCCAAAAAATTAAAACATTGGGGCAATTAAAGAAATCCGGCTACCAATCGTTAAGCGTTAAAGATGAAATCCGAAAAAATTTAATTCAGAAAATCCACAAAAGAGCGCCCCGGTTTGAAGGAATCCTGGGCTATGATAACACCGTTCTGCGTGACACTGAAACTGCTTTATTAAGTCGGCATAATATCCTGTTTTTAGGCCTTCGAGGTCAGGCAAAAACAAGAATTGCACGCCAGATAATAGATTTACTGGATGATTATATACCTATTATAAAGGACAGTGAAATCAACGACAACCCATTTGCACCAATCAGCAAATATGGGCGGGAATTAGTAGCAAGTCAGGGCGATAATACACCCATAAGCTGGCTACCGAAAGAGGAACGCTATGGAGAAAAACTGGCTACGCCTGACGTCAGTGTCGCCGATTTAATCGGAGATATTGATCCCATCAAAGCGGCAAATCTGCGTTTAAGCTTTTCAGACGAAGAGGTCATTCATTATGGTATCATACCCCGATGCAATAGAAGTATATTCGTTATCAATGAGTTACCAGATCTACAGGCGCGTATTCAGGTGGCCTTGTTCAATATATTACAGGAGGGCGATGTACAGATCAGGGGTTTCAAACTGAGGCTTGACCTTGATATGCTTTTCGTATTTACAGCTAATCCGGAGGATTATACCAGTAGGGGAAGTATTGTTACCCCCCTTAAAGATCGAATTGAGAGTCAGATACTTACGCATTATCCAAAGGATCTGGAGATTGCGTTGAAAATAACGGAGCAGGAAGCAAAATTATTACCTGAACAGACAAAACACCTGGATTTACCTGACCTTCTGAAAAGAATTGTTGAGCAAATAGCTTTTGAGGCCAGAAACAGCGAATATGTGGATCGAAAAAGCGGTGTCAGTGCCCGCCTTTCTATTGCAGCGCTTGAAAACCTGGTCAGTAGTGCGGAAAGAAGGATGCTTGTCAATGGAGAAAAAAAC
>DATJDF010000035.1:0-4545 GCA_035497555.1 Arachidicoccus sp.
AACGCACCCATGGAAAGACAGAGACCCACGTTTCTATCATGATATAATGGTTGACGGCGAAAAATGTGTTACAAATGCCGGGAATGTAGGCAATAATGAATATAGACAATATGCCAGTTTGTTTACGGGCGGTTTATATAGGACTGCGAATGGGAATAAAGCGGTACTTACTGGTTACATGAATTCTAAATTTACTGCAAAATTGATGAACGACTGGGATGGGTTTAAAGACAATAATGTTTTTGTATTAAGCTTACTTCGCTTGTCAGACGTTTATCTCATGTATGCGGAGTCGACAGCTGAAGGGTATGGATCACCACAGAGTAAAGCTAGTGGTTACACGCTTTCTGCAGTAGATGCGGTTAATAAAATTAGGGAAAGAGCCGGAGTCGAAGACGTGAATAGTAAGTTTTTGGCTTCTACTAAAGATTTCATGGGTGAAGTGAGAAGGGAACGTGCGGTAGAGTTAGCATTTGAAGGGCACAGATTTACTGACCTTCGCCGATGGTTATTATTGACCGAAAGTCCGTATACACTGAAAAAGGCGGTACAGTTTGATCGTGATATGCCGAATGCTGAGATTTATGCAGACCCGATAAATGCAAAGGTTAAAAACTTCAGAGAGACTGTTTTGGTTGAAAGGCATTTGGGACAAAGACATTACTGGTTTCCCTTCCTTACCGGCGACGTTAATTTGTATGAAGGATTCCAACAAAATCCTGGTTGGTAATCGTCTCAAAGGGGAGGTAGCCCTAATGCGAAATTACCGGATAGTTTGATATATTTCGTAGGGGCTTATTGTATTTGGTTTTGGGGGGTACGGTTAAACTGGAGCTGTTTTAAGGGTCACTTTCAAAAAAGTTTAAATCTATTTCGTAAAATGATGCAGAAAATTATAAAAATTTGTACACTGCTTTCTGTTATGGTAATAGTGGTTGCAAACCGCACAAGTGCACAAACAGTGAGTGATAGTACTATTCATTTGTCTTTTGATCAGATTAATGATAAGGATTCAATTCACGCAATTTCTACAGTAAACGTATCTGGGCTTATAGGTAAAAATTATGCTACCAATAGCCTGGATAATTTACAGAGTTTCGTAGCTGGATACACTGGAAATGTTTGGGGGCAGTCAGCGCTGGTTTTGGTAGATGGAATTCCCCGTAATTCCTCTGATGTTCGCTTAGTTGAGGTGGAGTCCATTAAGATATTGAAGGGTGGAGATGGGCTTACTTTGTACGGAAGCAGAGGGGCAAAAGGTGTTATTTTGATCACTACCAAAAGAGGTGCTATTAATCCAATTACCATTGATGTGCGTGCCAACACCGGTGTGTATGTGCCAAAGGAATATCCTGAATATTTAAATGCAGTGAATTACATGACACTCTATAATGAAGCGGATCGAAACGATGGGATTGGAGAAAAATATTCAGCAGAGCAAATTTACAACACAAGTATTGGTTCGAATCCTTATAAATATCCCGATATTAACTTTTTTAGTTCCAAATATTTGAAAAAGTCCTATTTTAAGTCTGACCTGACTACCGAGATTTCCGGTGGTAACGCCCGTGCTCGCTATTATACTAATATTGGGCTTGCTTATAATAATGATATTATAAATTACGGAGATCAGAAAAAGAATAATGATGTCGGGATTAATCTGCGGGCAAATGTTGATATGAATTTGTCAAAGTGGCTATCTGTGTCTACGGATGCTGTTGCAAATATGTCAAATAATTATACAGGAAGGGGTGATTTTTGGGGTGCCTCAGCCACCATGAGACCAAACTGGTTTTCTCCACTAATACCAGTAAGTATGCTGGACGCTCCCAATACTGGATTGCAGGCTATAGTGGATAATAGCTCTCATTTAATTGACGGTCAATATCTGCTCGGAGGCACCTCCACAGACCAGACCAATGCGTTTGCTGATATGTTAGCTGCGGGCTACGTAAAGACTAAGAGGCGAACCTTTATGTTTGATCTGAAAGCGAGAGCAGATCTTGGCGCTATTCTCAGTGGGC
This sequence comes from Arachidicoccus sp., assembly GCA_035497555.1. Classification (GTDB taxonomy): domain Bacteria; phylum Bacteroidota; class Bacteroidia; order Chitinophagales; family Chitinophagaceae; genus Arachidicoccus. The sequence continues at coordinate 2,025 of DATJDF010000035.1, forward strand.
TTTCCTTCAATACCGCGTATAGTATGGATTATGTGGATGTTTATTCAGAAGGCTATAATACCCCATATGCTGTTTATGAACCACAATGGTCAACATTCGATGGTAAGGATATAATAAAAGGTTTGACCAAGTTTAATAATGATAAAAGTTCGACAAATGAGTATATTGGGGAGACCTCTTATTCGCAAACAACTTCATTTAGAGGTCAATTCGATTATATTAATACTTTTGCACAAAGGCATAATGTTACGGCTTCTTTAATGGGATGGGGCTACAAGACAAGAAATTCCAGTGATGTAGATCATGGAGGTAGTGAATACCAACCCATTTTAAATACGAATGCCGGATTGCAGGCGGGATATAACTATGCGCATAAATATTATTTTGATTTTACCGGTGCGCTCATTCATTCAGCGAAGCTTGCTCCAGGTCATAGAAATGGTTTTTCTCCTAGTTTGAGTTTGGGGTGGCGTATCAGTGACGAAGAATTTTTTAAAAACCATGTTTCATTTATTGATAATTTGAAATTAACTGTAGCATTTTCTGATCTTAAACAGGATCTTGATATTTCTGATTATTATATGTATCAAGGGTACTACGATAATAAAGGTGGGTGGTATCAGTGGCGCGATCGTGTTGCAGGAGGTTGGACTACAGGTTCCAAGCGTGGTGAAAATCTGGATCTTACTTTTATAGACCGACGTGAATATAGAGTTGGTTTGGACGCTTCTTTGTTCAATAGTTTAATTACTTTAAACGCCAATTATTTCTTGCAGAATACGAATGGCTTACTAACGCAGGGCGCGTCCACCCTGTTCCCTTCTTATTTTTCAAATTGGGATTTTTCCTTTTTACCTTACCTGAATTACAACAATGATCGACGTAAGGGAGCTGATTTTTCCTTGAATTTTAATCAGAAAATTGGTCAGATTAAGGCTTCCCTGGGCCTGAATGGTATGTTCTTTAGTTCACAAGCAACACGCAGGGATGAAATTTATGACGATGGTTATCAAAATAGAGCCGGGATGCCTTTGGATGGTTATTGGGGTTATGTAAGTGAAGGGTTTTTCGAGAGCCAGGATGATATCGATAGTCATGCAACACAGACTTTTGGAACCGTTAAGCCAGGAGACCTGAAATACAAAGATGTGAATAGTGATGGCGTAATTGATACCAGGGATCAGGTTTATCTTGGCCACAATGGATGGGCCGCACCCCCATTTAGCTTTGGTGTGAATCTTACTTTAAAATGGAAGAACCTTACACTTTTTGTTTTAGGTTCTGGGAATACGGGCGCTGTCGGATTTAAAAATAGTACCTATTATTGGGTAAATGGAGCTGGTAAATATTCAGAGGTTGTCAATGGACGTTGGACTGAAGCAACTAAGAATTCTGCAACCTATCCTAGGTTGACTACGACAGGTGGCGATAATAATTACCGTAATTCTACTTTTTGGATGTATAAAACGGATCGTTTTAACCTTTCAAGAGTACAACTTACCTATGATTTCAATGGGAAGTTATTAGAGAATTCTATTATTCATGGGCTTAGTGTATATTTTAAAGGGGATAATCTGCTTGTTTTATCCAAAGAACATAAGATGATGGAAACCAATATTGGCACTGAGCCACAGTACCGTTTTTATAATTTTGGCTTTAAAATATCTTTCTAACGGAGTCTTTATAAAGAAAATATTATATGAATAAATTATTTTTAATTGTGGTTTTTGTAATGATATTTGCAAATAGTTGTGAGAAGATATTCTCGCCTGAGCCGGAAAATTTGAAAACAATTGATCAGATGTATACTGATCAGGATTATGCACAAGGGTTCCTTGTCAATGCCTATCGGTCGATCCCTGGCTATTATGATGATGCTGACTATGCAACAGATGATGCGGTTACGAACCAGAAGAGTAATGCTTATTTAAAGATGGCCACAGGAGCCTGGACGGCTAGTGATAATCCTGCTAATTTATGGCAAACTGCTTTTGGGGCGATTCAATACCTCAATCTTTTTCTTCAAAATTCTACGAAAGTTGATTGGGCCGCAGATTCAGCAGCAAGCCAGCTTTTCAGTATTCGAATGCGAGGAGAGGCCTTTGGCTTGAGAGCCGTTTTTATGTATTATCTTTTACGTAATCATGCTGGAATTGGTGAAGATGGAACACTCTTAGGTGTGCCAAATATAACAGAATTCCTGACAGTGAATTCAGAATTTAATATGCCCAGAGCCACTTTTGCAGCTTGTGTAAAGCAGGTTTATGAAGATTTGGACAGTGCAGAATTGGATTTACCTTTTGAATATGAGGACATAGGATCCTCAAGCCAAATTCCGGCTCGTTTTAGTAGTATAACCCAATCCGTAGAAACATATAATAGGGTGATGGGGCATTATTCCAGACAATTATTCAATGGCTTGATTGCCAAATCATTCCGTTCAAAAATGGCATTACTTGCTGCAAGCCCGGCCTTTCAAGGACCTTCTAACCCATCAACATGGGTAGATGCAGCTGATGAT
>DATJDF010000036.1:0-3637 GCA_035497555.1 Arachidicoccus sp.
CTACCCCATATCTATGCGTTATCCACCAATTCTCCTTTTTGGGAGGGTAGAAACACAGGCTTCAAATCCTACCGGTCAAAAGTATTTGACAAGTTTCCAAGAACCGGCATACCGGATTTCTTTGAATCCATTGAAGAATACGACAACTATATCAAGGTCCTGGTAAAGACCAATTGCATTGACAACGCCAAAAAGATCTGGTGGGATCTTCGGGTACATCCTGTCTATAATACCATTGAATTCAGGGTCTGTGATGTTGCGCTTACAACAGATGAATGTATCTCGCTGGCTGCCCTTTTCCAGGCTATTTGTACAAAATTATATAAGCTCCGCACCCAGAACATGAATTATATGATTTACAAACGGTTTTTAATTAACGAAAACAAATGGCGCGCCTCCCGTTATGGAATTGACGGGCTGTTAATTGACTTCGGCAAAGAAACTGAGGTTCCGGTTCGGCTGTTGATCCGGGAATTGCTGGATTTTATTGACGATGTCGTCGATGATCTGGGATCAAGAAAAGCGATACAGCAAGTGGACAAAATTCTGCTGGAGGGCACCGGAGCGGATAAACAACTAGCCATCTTTGAAAAGACCGGCAGCCTGGAACAAGTCGTGCAGTTTATTGGCAACCAATTCCTAAAATAGTCGGCTGATAACCAATAAATTACGCCAATCACCGTCCCGAATGAACTGCTCTGCGGGGTCATAAAATTCAAATTTCGTACCTTTGCAGGATGACAATGCAAGATTCAATGATCAAAATTGCTGTTTTAGATCTCAATAACGGATTCCCCAATCAGGGCCTTCGTTGCATTCTCGAGATCCTCCAGCGTTATCAGGATCAACACCAATTGCATTTTAAAACAACCGTTTTTGATGTTAGACAAAAAGACGAAGTTCCTGATAATTCATTTGATATTTATATTTCCAGTGGTGGTCCCGGCTCTCCTTTTGATGAAGAAGGCTGGGAGTGGGAGCATAAATATTTTAACCTGATCAACCAACTATATTTTCACAATACACAGTGCTTCGCTGAAGACCGCAAATTTGTATTTTTTATTTGCCATTCCTTCCAACTGGCATGTCGGTTTTTTAAAATCGGCAAAGTCTGCAAGCGCAAATCCACCTCCTTTGGTGTACTGCCGATCCATAAGATCTGGGGCGGTTTACATGAAGCGATATTTGAACAGCTTCCGGAACCATTCTATGGTGTAGACAGTCGGGATTATCAGGTCATACAGCCCGATTTTGACCGCCTGAATACGATGGGCGCAACTGTACTGGCGCTGGAGAAAGAACGCCCGCATGTCCCGCTTGAACGGGCCATTATGGCTGTACGCTTTTCCCCGGAAATGATCGGTACACAATTTCATCCGGAGGCCGATGCGATCAGCATGCGTAACCACTTATTACAGGACATCAATAAGCAGCGTGTAATACAGGAACATGGCGAAGAAAAATACTTTGATATGTTAGATAAATTAGATGATCCTGATAAGATTCTGTTCACCAAGCGTGTCATACTGCCCGCCTTTCTGGATAATGCCTTACAGGCCAAGCAGATCCTTAATTTGGCTTAGTTGAATATAAAATACGCGTCATATCAGAGAGTGCTTTATAACATTTAAAATTGTTATTCCTGCCTTTCGTTACCTACGCTATTTGCAGTTTAAAGTGCTGATACAAACACGCTGATCCTTCTCTTATAATAAACCGTTGCCCTGCATCCGGGAGATGACATCAATAGTCAACTTCCGGATGCAGGGCAACAGCCTAAATACTTTTATTTATAATCTCAGCTCCTGATTTATTTCATCAGAATTTCTACAGTGGCAGTTTGTAATCCATCACTGGTTACTTGTAAGGTAAGTTTCCCTTTATGCGTATTAGCACGGATAATGGCCAGACCAAGACCGTTGAACACTTTTCTGGATTCCTTATTGGAAAAAGGTGTCAGATCGGTTTCACTTCCATTATCTAAGGCAGCAATATCGCCATCGCCTTTGAGCGAAAAATGGAGTAGGTTATCTGCTTTTGGAACTACATTACCATCCTTATCCTGTACTTCTATTTTCACAAAAGACAAGTCATCCCCGTCTGCATTAATGGTTGATCTGTCAGCGGTTGCCACTAGCTTGTAAGGCGCTCCTGCGGTATGTATCTCCTGGGTCTTTATTACCCTGCCGGCTTTACGGGAAACCGCTTTCAGCGTTCCTGGTGCAAATGGAATACTATCCCATTGTACATGCAGCTCATCTCCCTGTTTATGGCGCAAGCCAAGTGATTTATTATTCAGGTACAATTCCACTTCATCTGCGTGATTATAATAAGCCCAAACATCAATTTTCTGACCTGGTTTCCAGTTCCAGTGGGGAAATATATGGAGGACATCCTCTTTTGTAAACAGGCTTTTATACAGGTAATAAGCATCTTTAGGAAAACCTGCCAGATCTACTATCCCAAAATAGGAACTTCTGGCCGGGAAAGGATAAGGTGTTGGTTCTCCTAAGTAATCAAAACCGGTCCAGATATACATACCGCTTAAAAACGGATACTTTATCAGGGGTTTTAATGATTCTTCGTGTGTAGAACCCCAGGGCGCTGAACTGTTATCATAGGCTGAGCAGACATAATCCGGTGTTCCCCCCGGATGCTTACTGGAAAATCCGGACCACCGAAGTATTGAATCAGAAGGCATAATATACTCACCGCGCGTCTGTAAAGAAGAGACAGTTTCAGTCAGGATGAATTTTTTTCCGGGGAAATCAGTGGGCAGGTTTTTCCAGAGATGTTGATGGTAATTTACACCGATCAGATCCAAAACACTTGTTCTGGAAATGTTATTATTCTTTCCGGGTTCATTCATTGCAGAGGTAATGGGCCGGGTATCGAGACTATCCACTACCCTTGCCAGTTCTCTGGCTATTGAGCGGCCAATCGTATCCTTATCACCACCACCCTGTTCAGGTATTTCGTTGCCGATACTCCAAATAAAGACACTTGGATGATTCCGGTCCCTCAAAATCTGATCTTCTAGATCCCTTTTGTGCCACTGGTCCCAGAACAGATGATAGTCGTTTTTGGTCTTTCTCCATTTCCACATATCAAAGGCCTCATCCATTACGACAAAACCCATCTTATCGCAGAGTTCCAGCCACTCCGGTGCAGGTGGGTTATGTGAAGTTCTAATGCCGTTGATACCCATCGACTTCAGAATTTCTAACTGACGTTCCATGGCTCTGTAATTGATGGCAGTTCCTAAAGCGCCTAAATCATGGTGCATGCACACGCCAATAATCTTAACCGGTTTCCCGTTCAGGAAAAATCCGTTGTCTTTGTCAAACTTAAAACTGCGGATACCAAAAGTAGAAGTATAGGTATCCTGTTTCTTACCATTTATATAAACTTCAGAAACAGCCTTATATAAATGCGGCGTCTCCAGGCTCCATAAACTTGGATGTGGCAGGCTAAATTCCTGTTTACGTTCCAGTAACTGGTCAGCACCCATACTGAATTTTTCCGTAAGGATCTTCACCACCCGTTTCTGGTCGTCAAATACAACCGTTTTTAATGCTGCAGGCGTGTTTTTGCTAAGCGTCTTTTTGATCTTTGTCTGTAATACGACTGTCGCACT
>DATJDF010000037.1:0-16510 GCA_035497555.1 Arachidicoccus sp.
ATATATGCAGGTGACGATTTGCGCGCACAGGTGCTGCATGAAGCAGAAAGACTGGAAGGCAGCGTACGCAACACCGGGATTCATGCAGCCGGCATTATCATTGCACCCCGGGATCTGACAGATTTAATCCCCGTGGCAGTGGCGAAAGATTCTGATCTCTGGGTAACACAGATTGAGGGAAGTAGTATTGAATCCGCCGGGGTGATTAAAATGGACTTTTTGGGGCTCAAAAACCTTTCGATTATTAAAACGGCCCTTAGGCTCATCAAGCAGAACTATGGACTGGAAATTGAAATTGACAATATCCCTCTAGAGGATGTAGCTACTTTTGAACTTTTTCAGAAGGGGGAGACCAATGCCATCTTTCAGTTTGAAAGTGCCGGGATGCAAAAAAATCTACGGGAATTAAAGCCGGACGTTTTTGCTGACCTGATTGCAATGAATGCGCTTTACCGGCCGGGACCTATTGCCTATATACCTAACTTTATCAAACGTAAGCACGGGGATGAAACCATTGTATATGATCTCCCGGAAATGGAGGAATACTTAGCCGACACCTACGGAATTACCGTCTATCAGGAACAGGTGATGTTGCTGTCTCAGAAACTGGCCGGATTCTCCAAAGGGGATGCGGATATCCTGCGTAAGGCAATGGGTAAAAAGGCCATTGCGATTCTGAACAAAATGAAAGAACAGTTCCTGAAAGGCGCCACGGCCAAAGGCCATCCGGCGGACAAACTGGAAAAGATCTGGAAGGACTGGGAAGCCTTCGCGCAGTATGCCTTCAATAAATCTCATTCGACCTGTTATGCTTTTGTTGCCTATCAGACTGCTTACCTTAAAACGCATTATCCCAGCGAGTATATGGCGGCAGTCTTAAATCATGCCGGCGCCATTGATAAGATCACCTTTTTCATGGAGGAATGCAAGCGTATGGGGATAAAAGTACTAGGTTGTGATATTAATGAATCACATAAAGGATTTGCCGTAAATAGCCAGGGCGAGATCCGGTTTGGATTTGGCGGTCTGAAAGGCATGGGCGATGCGGCTATTGACGGTGTGATTGAAGAGCGGGAGCAGGGCGGCATCTACAAAGACATTTTTGATTTTATTCAAAGGATCAATCAAAGGGTGGTTAATAAAAAAGCGTTGGAAAGCCTGGTATATGCGGGTGCATTTGACTGCTTCCCGGAAATGGACAGAGGGCAATATTTTGCTGTTCAGCCAGGTGAAGTCGTTAATAACCTGGAACGCATTGTCAAGTTTGGTAATGTCGTCCAGGCCAGCCAGCAAAATGCATTAGGGAGTCTTTTCGGGGATGCGGCGATGCCGGCGATTGCGACGCCAAAAATACTACCCAGCGAAAAATGGAGCCTGATCGAAAAGCTGGAACATGAAAAGGACGTGACCGGGATTTATATCAGTGGACACCCCCTGGATAATTTTCGATTTGAAATGCAACATTACGGTATTATGCCCATCAGTGAGTTTGAAAAAATGCGGATGGAGGAGCAGCCTAAAACAGGAATCAATATCCGTATCGCAGGAATGGTCATTGGTGCCGGGCATCGTCAGACAAAAAAAGGTCAGGATTTTGGCACGCTTATATTAGAGGATTATTCCGGTAAGACAGAGCTGATGTTCTGGCGGGATGATTATGTCAACTTCAAGAATTATATTGAAACGGGACTGATGCTGAGCCTGACGGGCTATTTTAAGCAACGTTTTAATACCGGCCAGTATGAGTTCAAAATCGTGTCCATAACATTATTGGAATCACTCAAAACAGCACTCACCAAAACCCTTGAAATGGAAATGCCACTTAAGCAGATCAGCCATGATATGGTAGCGTTTTTAGAGGGCAATCTGACAAAATTCCCAGGGAGTACCGGACTTAAATTTAAAATTGTAGATATCGATGACCAGGCAGCTGTCAACCTCTATACATTGGATAAAGGCGTCAGTATGAATGATGAGATGATTGACTATCTGAATCAGCATCCGGATATCCGGGTGCATGTAGCACTCGTTGGTTAGACCGGTAATGACTGTTACAGGTAAAAAAATAATATTTTGAAAATATTCAACGCAGGACAGATCCGTCATTGGGATGAGGCGACCCTCGAACAGCAGGGATTAACTACCCCTGCCTTAATGAGACGAGCTGGCGCCCGTTGCGTTCAGTGGATAACCGGTCACTATCCGCCTCCCCTGGAAGTCCTGATTCTTTGCGGTAAAGGGGGCAATGGTGGCGACGGCCTAGTGATTGCCGCTGGACTATTACAGGCAAATTACCGTGTGCAGGTTCTCTTACTGGCAGACCCGGAACTACCGGGCGGTCTTTCTGCTGCAGCTTATAACCAATGGACTGAACTTAAAAAACTGGCACCCGTCGCAACACAGTTGGAGGCAGATATATGGGCGTTTTCAAAGGCGGAACTTAAGGCTGCCGAAAATAAACGCAGTCAATCTCGAAATGATTCTGCCCAGGCTGATACAGACAACACTACTTTTGATTATGGTGGCAGCTTAAAGATCCACTCCTTATCGACCCTCCCCCTACAAGAAATAGCCGAATTACCGAATACACTGATTGTAGATGCACTCTTTGGTACCGGTTTATCCCGGGCCTTAACCGGTGAAGTGGCTAAATTGATCACAGCAGTTAATTTACTCCCCCATCATAGGATTGCTATTGATTTACCCAGCGGACTCCAGGCAGATAAGTTACCTAAATTGGCTGAGCCGTACGGACAGCAAGAGGGTAGAAGAAATGAAGCTGTTGATTTAGGTGCGGATAGTGAATCGAATAACGAGCGTGATATCCATGCAACTGGGGCAGATGAACCGTTATCGTTAAATGAAAAAGAAAAGCTGCCGCGAGCGCATCCGGATGTCATATTCAAAGCAGATGAATGCCTGAGTTTCCAGGCTTATAAACGCGTGTTTATGCATCCTGAAGCCGCGGTTTTTGCCGGCAGAATTCACCTTATTGACATCGGGCTGAGCGCGGATTTTGATTTGAAGGAAGCCACCAGCTTTTATGGAGTAGATACCCGGCTGGCGGCAAGTCTTTACCGCCCCCGAAATCCATTTGGTCATAAAGGGAGTTTTGGCACTGCAGTATTGGTTGGCGGAAGTTATGGGAAAATAGGATCTATCGGACTGAGTGCACTTGCTGCGCTCAGAGCCGGAGCAGGTAAAGTGTTTATCCAGGCGCCTAAATGTGGCTACGACATACTCCAGGGATATGTACCGGAAGCCATGTTCGAGCCAGCAGGTGATAGCTGTGTAGCAGCCATATCAACTGTCAAGAAAGCGGTATTCGGTATTGGTCCCGGCTTTGATCAGCACCCGGAGAGTCGGGAAGCTTTGCAACAATTTTTATCCACTTACGGGGGCAAAATATTACTTGACGCCGATGCACTTAACCTGGTGGCTGCAAACCCCAAACAATTGTTACCTTTATTAAAGAAAGACACTATTCTTACGCCGCATCCGAAAGAATTTGAACGCCTGTTTGGCCCGGTCACAGATTCAATGAGCCAGGTAGACCTGGCAATAGAAAGTGCAGTAAAGCATCAGGTCATCATTGTACTCAAGGGGCATCATACAGCAACCTGCCTGCCTAATGGCAATTGTTATTATAATTTGTCGGGCAATGCAGGTATGGGGACAGCTGGTAGCGGTGATGTGCTTACAGGTGTCATTACCGGACTGCTGGCACAGGAGTACGCTTCTAGTGAGGCAGCGATCCTGGGGGTCTACCTGCACGGCCTGGCGGGAGATCTATATGTTCAGAACCGTGCTCAGGAGAGTCTTATTGCCAGGGATCTGGTGGATAATCTGGCTGGTGCCTTCCGCCAGCTGTCAGCAGCGCATAATTCCGCTACAACTATATAGGCAACTCAGGTAAAAAGCAAAGGATGCTTATAACCCTGCTAATGCATCTCACTATTGCTTCCATTTGTTTCCTAACTTTGACTTTGAATTTGTCGTCGGAGCCTTCCTCTACCATTTAATAATCCAAATCTGTGATGCAAAACCGAATAATAGCGTTCTTTTCCTCTCAAAAATTTCTCCACAAAAAATACCTGTGCACGTTAATCCTCTTATTCATCTTGCAATTACTCCACGCCCAATTGCATGTAAAGCCTGCCGACAGTTCGGACGTCCAGCAGATCACCTCAACCATAAGGGATACCTTATCTACCGTGACCATCACCGCCTTTCAGAGCCAGGGTAAATGGCAGGATGTCCCGGTTGCAATTTCATTGCTGGATAAACAGACTTTACAGTTTACAGATGGAAGCTCCCTGGTAAGTGCCTTTAATACTGCCCCCGGAGTGCGATTTGAACAACGATCGCCGGGAAGCTACCGGTTGTCAATTCGGGGTAGCCTCCTTAGATCGCCCTATGGTGTACGTAATATCAAGGTTTACTGGGACGGAGTCCCATTAACAGATGCGGGTGGCAATACTTATTTACAGCTTATCAGTCCTGATCAACTTTCGGGTGCTGAAATTATCAAAGGACCTGCCAGCAGCCTTTATGGTGCCAGTACCGGTGGTGCCGTAATCCTGCACAGTCCGGTGGTCTTTAGCGAAAGCGACAGTACAGCAGATCATTTTGGTGTAGGTGTCATGGGGGGAAGTCATGGATTGATTAATCCCGCTGTCAGCTGGCAGCATAGCAGTTCACGCTTTTCCGGTCATCTAAGTATCAGTCATCTGGGGGCAAATGGTACCAGGGCGCAGGATACGATGCGCCGCGATGTCCTGCATTGGAATGGCAGCTGGCTTTTAAATGCGAAGCAGCGGCTGGATCTAATTAGCTTTTATAGTGATCTTCATTACCAGACACCAGGTGGTATTACAGCAGGGCAGTTAGGTACAGACACAACGGCTTATCCACTGGCTGTAAAACAAAAGGCTGCCGTGAAAAATAAAACTCTTTTTGGAGCGGCTACTTTGCATTCCAAATTGAGCGCAGTATTAGATAACCAAACGGCGTTGTTATGGAGTCATACAGGTTTTGAGAATCCATTTACCAGTAATTATGAGAAAAGACAGGAATATAATTATGGGGGCCGGACGGTATTTACCTTTCACAAACGCCATAGTGATCTTAACTGGGATGTCCTGGCCGGGATGGAATGGCTAGCTGGCCATGCTGCAGTGGATAATTTTGGGAACATGAGCGGCCGGGCAGACACCGTGCAATATAAAGACCGGTTACAACTGGAACAAAGGACATTTTTTATTCAGGGGTCTTTATTACTTGGTGCTGTTCAGTTGCAGGCAGGATTAAGTGCTAACCAGCAAATAGTGGGTTATAAAAGATTGACGGATCCTACGGAGTCCCGGCGTCAGACCGCAAGGTCAGATTATTTGTGGTCACCAAGACTTGGGTTAAATTACCGTCTCATTGGAGATCTGCATTTTTATGCAATCGCCGCACGTGGATTTTCCACACCGACCCTTGCTGAGATCCATCCCTCTGACGGCAGTTTTAACAAGGATCTCCAGCCAGAGGGCGGCTGGAACCTGGAAGGTGGTTTAAAAGGTACACTTTTAGCCAGCAGGCTGCAGTTCGATGGGTCACTATACCGTTTTGGCTTAAAAAACGCAATAGTCAGGCGAAGCAGTGCTACCGTAGACGAATATTATGTCAATGCGGGATCCACCCGGCAGCAGGGAGCCGAACTATGGTTAAATTACGAGCTACTGCAAAATAGTAATGCCGGGCGTTGGTTAAAACAGGTAGCCATCAGCAGCAGCCTGAGTTATCAGCCATACCGGTTTTTAGATTATCAGGTGGCCGGTGACGATTTTCAGCATCATCCGGTTACCGGCGTGCCGAAGAACGTTTCGGTTTTTACCCTAAATATGGTCAGCCGGCCAGGGTTCTATCTACATGCCTTGCTAAACTGCACAAGCCAAATCCCGGTAAATGACGCCTCGACCGCTTATGCATCATCTTATCAATTGTTACAGGCAAAAGCCGGCTACCGGTTTATCAGCAAGGGTTGCCAGCTGGACCTGTATATTGGCATGGATAATATTTTGGATCAACGCTATAGTCTGGGTAGTGATATTAATGCTTACGGTAAACGTTTCTTTAATCCGGCACCCGGTCGCAACGGCTTCGCGGGCGTTAGCCTGATACTTTAATTTTGTGGCAGATGCGCCTGCGTTTTGGTTTCTGGATCCATCAGGTCTCCATCCAGCCTTGACCCGGAAGCGCGGGCCCGCCAGTAATAATAAAAAGGCAGACCGGAAAAAATAAGACAAAATCCAATAAATGATTTTACGGGCGATTCAATAAGCGAGATGACCAGTAAGATCAGGCAAAATAACAGGAAGATAACCGGTACCCAGGGATAACCAAAAGTCTTGTAAGGTCTGGGAATATCAGCACGTCTGATGCGAAGTATAATCACACCTAATACGATCAGTCCATAGAAGACAAATGCTGCGATAATCAGCAAATCAGTTAGCATGTCAAAGGAACCGGAAAATACCAGAATGACTGCCCAGATGCCTTGATATATCAGTGCATTTGCAGGAGTGTTATTTTTGGGATGGCAGCGAGCGACACTTTTAAAAAAGAGTCCTTTGCGGGCCATTGCATAATAGATCCTGGATGAAAGCAGAATCGTTGCGTTGGTGCATCCAAAGGTAGACACTAAAATCATCGCGCTCACAATATACATACCTGCATTTCCGACTAATTTATCTACCACCACGACGGCAGCGATTTTATTTTCATCAACATGGATAGCTGCCAGCATTTCATCGATGGGCATTACGTATAAGTAAGCGGTATTCAAGAGCGCATACAGTAGGATAATCAGCGTGATGCCAATGATCATGGCCCGGGGCATATTTTTTTTCGGATGATGTAGCTCCTCGCCGATAAATCCCAGCGCGATCCATCCTTCATAGCCCCAGAAGGCGTGACGCATGGCAATGACCATAACACTGAAAAAAGCAAATAAGGAATAACCACTTTGTGGCATCAGCTGGCTTACGGTTTCGAAAGTTTCTATACTGCCCATGGATGCGCTGAATGCCAGACAGGCAATCAGCACAATGGATATCGTAATAATAAAAGTGAAGATCAAACTTACATTTCCGCCCTTTTTGGTCCCTTTAATGTTGACAATTGTGAGTAGGATAATCAACAGGCTGGCCACCAATTTCCCGCCAAAATTGGCAAATGGATAGAGTCCCAGAATTTGCATCTGTTCCCAGTGTCCGGATAGATGGGGCAGGGGTACAAAACTGGCAACTGCTCCTGCGAAAACAAAGGCGACTGAAGAAATTGCAGCGGTCTGTACAACAGTGAAGCAGGACCAGCCATATAAAAAGGAAACCAATTTGCCATATATCTGTTCCAGCCAGGCAAAGGGTCCACCAGAATGTGGAAACATGGTGCCCAACTCCGCAATGCTGAAAACACCAAACAGAATTATGATTCCTGCAAGCACCCAGGCGAGTACCACCAACCAGGGTTGGTGCAGGATTTCTGCCATGGGAGCTACTTTTTTAAACACACCCGAACCGATAATTGCGCTCATGACTATGATAATGGCCATTTTAAGGCCAAAAGACCTTACCAACGCGCCCTTTGGAGCATCATCCATACCTCAATAATTAATATTATTCCCCCTAAAAAAATTGACGCTAATTAAGCAAATCAGAAAGAGGAAGAGAAACCCCGGGTAGATAGACTGAATTTATCTACAGCTTGAAACGGGTGATTACAAATAAAGGAGGCTCAAATCGCCCCTGAATAGATAAAGATAGTAAAATTAATTGGAACAGGCAAGCTGTGCGGCAGTAAATTCGAGTGGCTGATGTGTAAAAGGTTATCATCTAAATATCATTCATAACCGAAATAAATTACTTTGCCATTGAAGTGGGGGACTAGTTTTAAAGCGGTGTATTTAGATCAGCATCGAACAAAACTCCCTGGCCTACAATTGGATTATGATTGTCTGCCAGGGAGGATATAAGCTGTTTATTGATATAACGAGAAACATATTTGCGCATTTGCATACACATATACGTATTATTATTGAAGATTGAACTCTTGGTGCATATCAGGTACATACACTTCTTTGAATCCTTTTTTCTGTAAGCTTCGCTGGAAGTCTTGTTGTACATCATACTCTCCGTGTACAATGAAGAGCATTTTTACCTGTGCCGGTAATTGACAGGCAAGAAACTGGCATAGATCATCGTAATCGCCATGTGCGCTCATACTGCGCATGACGCCTACCTCTGCCTTTACTTCATATTCGTCACCATAAATCCGAACCTGTTTTTCCCCGCGCATCAGTCGGCCACCGAGTGAATGCGGTTCGCAATAACCGACGATTAGTATGGTATTTTTCTGATCGGAAATATTGTTCAGGATATGATGTTGAACACGACCTGCATCTGCCATTCCACTGGCAGATATGATAATCATTGGATTTGGGTTACTGTTGAGGGCTTTACTTTCATCAACAGACTGAATGAATTGTAATCCTTCAAAATCAAAAGGATCTTCGTCTGACTGCATCATTTTCTGTATCCGGTTATTGAAGCCTTCTGAATGGGCCTGCGTTACCTTAGTCGCTTCTCTGCTCAGCGGGCTGTCTACATAGACTGGTATTTTTGGCAGGAGATTTTCGTTAGATAGCAGATTTAGAAAATAAAGCAATTCCTGCGTACGCCCTACACTAAAGGCCGGGATGATCAATTTACCCTTTTTCTCAACGCAAGTCTTATTAATATAGTTCAATATCTGATCCGGGGTGTTAAAAACATCTTCATGCAGACTGTTGCCATAGGTACTTTCAATGATGATATAATCAGCCTGTGGAAAAGTCTCGGGCGATTTTAAAATGATATCCCTGTATCTGCCTACATCTCCGCTGAAAGATATTTGTTCAGTTTTACCCTCTTCTGTAATCCGAACGTGTACAGAAGCACTTCCGATAATATGACCGGCATCTGCAAACAGGACCTCGACCTGATCATCAATTTTTGTCCACTTGCCATAATCAACCGGTGTTAAAAACGGGATGGCAATTTCTGCATCTTCGTCGGTATAAAGTGGATCTATAGGTGGCTGATGTTGTTTGGCTCTTCTTTTATTAAAGTATTTTGCATCATCCACCTGTATTTTAGCAGAATCACGTAGAAGTATGGCTGCCAGATCACGCGTTCCTGAGGTACAATATATTTTCCCCTGATAGCCATCTTTAACCAGTTTAGGAATGAGGCCGGAATGATCAATATGGGCATGCGATAATATCATATAAGTAACCTCTCTGGCATCAAATCCCAAATCACTATTCAATATGTCCGTTTCTTTACCCATTCCCTGAAACATGCCGCAATCCAATAAGATTTGCTTGCCGTTTTTAAGCTTGATCAGGTGTTTTGAACCGGTGACCGTCCTTGCGGCACCATGAAAAGTAATTGTCATAATTATTATATTAGCATGAAAAATTATCTTTAGATCAGCAGCAATGAATTACCGGGTTTTACTTCCCTAACTGCTGTTGGTAGGTTGACCGGGATAGTGCAGCGACAGTCCAGTTCTGGAAAAATGTCAATACCTTTTGCCTGTCATATCCTTTGCCTTTTTCTAAATAAGCAGAATTTTGAGTGTGGAGTAATGCTCCTGTCTGATTTAGAATCAGAAAACAGGGAAATCCAAAACGTTGCGGATACTGGTACTTCTCCAGCAGCGCTACATTTTTATTCTCCGGGCTGTAATTTAAATGATAGATGACGTAATTCTCCTGAAGCACCCGGCTTAAGGCAGTGTCTTCCTTTACAAATCGGTGAAAAGCCAGACACCAGGTACACCAATTCCCCCCTAGTTGTATAAAAACATTTTTATGGGTACGTGCTGCTTCGGCTACTGCTTCCCGGATGTCCTTCGCTGCATTTGCTTCAGGATGATATAGCTTTTCTGCTGCCCGAGGGGACTGTGCATGCAGAGTACCTACAAGAATAAAAGTCAGCAGTAAGACAGTAAGTATGAAAAGTAAACCCTTTTGAATCACGAGTGGTATCCTATACATTAAACTGTGTTTAAATTTAATTATTAAAAGGCAGAATCCATTTCTTTATAAGCTAAATATAGGGATTTTAGAGGAATTTGCCTGTATAACTGCGGGGTTCTTTTTTGAGGTCTTTGGGTTTGCCTGCGAAAAGCAATTCACCGCCCTCGGCACCTGCTTCGGGGCCCAAATCAATGACCCAGTCAGCAGATTTTATTACATCCGTATTGTGTTCGATTATGATCAGGGAATGGCCCTGGTCGATTAAGGCATTGAATGCAGCTAGTAGTTTTTGAATGTCATGAAAATGCAGACCGGTCGTGGGTTCGTCAAATATAAACAGCGTATGGCCGCCTGTTTTATTCTTACCCAGAAAGCTTGCCAGTTTAACACGCTGCGCCTCGCCGCCACTTAGTGTATTAGAGGCCTGGCCTAATTTAATATAGCCTAAACCTACTTTTTGCAAGGGTAGAAGTGCTGTTGCCAGATTCTTTTCTTCCTCGAAAAATAAAATAGCTTCGTCCACACTCATCTCTAATACATCATGGATACTTTTATCCTTATATTTTACTTCCAGGACATCTTCCTTGAATCGTTTCCCTTTACAGGAGTCGCAGATCAGGTGAACATCTGCCAGAAATTGCATTTCCACTGTCTGCACACCTTCGCCCTTGCAGGTATCACATCTGCCTCCATCCACATTAAATGAAAAATGTTTGGGCTGAAATCCACGGACCTTTGCCAAATACTGCCGGGCATATAAGCTTCTGATTTCATCATAGGCTTTAATATAGGTCACTGGATTACTTCTGGAGGATTTTCCAATCGGGTTCTGATCCACCATTTCGACTTGCTTTATCTCATCGGTATCCCCGGTTATAGACCTATGAAGTCCTACCTTTTCAGAAGTCCCTGATTTTAGCTTCATCAGCCCTGGGTATAAAATCTGCTTCACCAGGGTTGTCTTGCCACTACCCGAAACGCCTGTAACAACGCACAAAAGGTTGAGGGGGAATACAACATTGATATCCTTTAGGTTATTGTGCCTTGCACCGTTTACCTGAATGGTATGTAAAAACTTACGGGTTACTTTTGGCGGTTCTATCTTATAGACTCCTGTCAGGTATTTGCCCGTCAGGCTATCCGGCTGAGTGATGATCTCATCATAATTGCCCTGGGCAATTACTTCACCGCCCAAATGGGAAGCCAGTGGCCCCATATCTATTATATAATCTGCTTCCCGCATCATCATTTCATCGTGCTCAACCACCACAATCGTATTGTTGAGTGCTTTCAGCTGTTTTAGCACTTTAATTAACCGGGTCGTGTCACGTGCATGTAAACCGATAGAAGGTTCATCAAGAATGTAAAGGGAATTGGTCAAATTACTCCCCAGGCTTCTAGTTAGCTGTATTCGCTGACTCTCGCCACCGCTTAGTGTGGCTGCCAGCCGATCAAGGGTCAGATATCCCAGGCCTACATCCAGTAAAGTCTGAAGGCGTTGATTCAGTTCGATGAGCAGTCTTTTGGCGATTTGCTTTTGATGTGCTGAAAGTGTCGTCGTCAGCTTATCAAACCAGGCTTTAAGCTGGTCTACCGGCATCCGGCACAATTCTCCTATATGAAGGCCAGCTATTTTTACATACAGTGCTTCGGGACGCAGGCGGTAGCCTTCACAATCGGTACAGTCTGTACGGCCCCGGTAACGACTCTGCATTACGCGGTACTGTATTTTGTAAAGATTTTGTTGCAGGTCCTTGAAAAAATCATCTATACCGTAAGCATTGGAATCCCCTTTCCAGAGGGAGCGCTTCTGGCTGTCTGTAAGTTCCTGATAGGGCTTATGTATCGGAAAATTAAAATTATGTGCATTTTTAATAAACTGATCTTTCCACCAGACCATCTTTTCTCCTTTCCAGGGCGCAACTGCGCCCTCAAAAACACTAAGGCGGTGGTCCGGGATAACCAGGTCCTTGTCCACACCCAGGACCTGTCCAAAGCCCTCACAGGTTGGACATGCTCCGTAGGGGTTATTAAAAGAAAATAAATTAGGCACCGGGGATTCAAAAACAATCCCGTCCATTTCAAATTTGCGGCTGAAAAAGATTTGTTTTGCGTCCAGCAAAAGGATCATTTCTTCTTCTCCTTCGTAAAAGGCTGTTTCTGCTGAGTCAGAAATACGGTGTTGATCTTCCTCTGAGAAATCTCTTTTAATCATCCTGTCTATTAAAACAAAGCTTCTATCTTTAGCCAGGGTTTTTTTCAGCACTTTATCTGTCAGTACCAGCAAGTCTTCAATCTGGAAGAGTTCTGCCTCACCTTTTTTTAATGAGTCTGCTGTGATACATATCCGTGTGAACCCTTTTTGTACCAGTATTTCCAGTTCTTCCCTCGGTTCTCTGTTTTTCTGTTGTTTGAATTTACTCAGAAAATAAATTCTTACGCCTTCCTTGGCGGACGCGATAGCTGCGATTACATCTGCAACATCCTGTTTTTTTACTTCCAGACCGCTGACGGGAGAAATAGTGACGCCGATCCGCGCATATAATAGACGTAAATAGTCATAAATTTCCGTCATGGAGCCTACTGTGCTCCGCGGCGTTCTGGTGGTTACTTTCTGTTCTATTGCAATAGCGGGGCAAAGTCCTTTTATGTAATCTACATCCGGTTTATTCATCCGTGCCATAAACTGACGAACATAAGCGCTCAGGCTCTCGGCATACCGCCGCTGACCTTCTGCGAACAGGGTGTCTATGGTCAGTGAGGATTTTCCGCTGCCGGAAACGCCGGTTACGACTATAAACTGGTTTCTCGGAAAATTAACGGAGATATTCTTTAAATTATGAGTGCGTGCGCCTTTGACAAAGATGCCATTACTGGTGGCGACGGCATTCTGGGGTGTTTTTGGATCCGGCTTATCCGCTTTTTTAGTTTTAATTTGTGGCTTTTTTCTGGCCTTTACCGGCTGGCTGCTGTTTTTCTCCATTTGCATAATTAGGGATAAAGTTAACCCCAAGATTGGTGGGAAAATAATTTTT
This sequence comes from Arachidicoccus sp., assembly GCA_035497555.1. GTDB lineage: Bacteria > Bacteroidota > Bacteroidia > Chitinophagales > Chitinophagaceae > Arachidicoccus. The sequence goes on from DATJDF010000037.1 coordinate 13,105, forward strand.
TTTCTTAAAATTGTAGCAAAAATTGCCAAAGGGTGTCACCGCTGAAAAAGTCATTATATGTAATTTCAAAAAAAACAATGGTTTAATTTGGAAATGATTTAACATTTCCCTTATTTTTGCTATAACAAACTATTGCCTATACAACATTTTTACTCTGATTTAAATAAATTCACATAAAAGGGGCTGCTTATATTGACTGCACCTTCTATTAAAATTTAAACTAACCATGATGAGTGAATGTGTTTACCAAACGGATACCCAATTAGTATTGGATTTCCAAAACGGCGATTTGTCATCGCTGGAACGGCTGATCGAGAAATACAAAGAGAAAATATATACTTCTATATTTTTTCTTGTAAAAGACAAGTACTTAGCAGAGGATATTTTTCAGGAGACCTTTATACGGGTGATCGACACACTTCGGTCGGGCCGGTACAATGAGGAAGGAAAAGTATTGCCTTGGATGATGCGTATTGCGCATAATCTTTGTGTTGACCACTTCCGGAAAATCAAACGCACTCCCTTTGTATCAACAGATCAAAGTGACATGCGGGATATTTTCGAAGTGTTGGGGATCAACCATACGGAGAATGCGGAAACTGTGATTATCCGTAAGGAGACTTACAAGACGATCAACACACTGCTGGATCACTTGCCTGTCGCTCAAAGAGAAGTCCTGGTGCTGCGCCATTACGCTGACATGAGCTTTAAGGAGATTGCCGAAGTTACGCATTGCAGTATAAATACCGCACTGGGCAGAATGCGGTATGGCTTACTCAATCTTCGCAAGCTGATGGCTGAAAATCAGATTCAGCTGTAGGGCTTCAAGGTAACAGGTAGGCATGAAGGATCCTTGATGCAATTGTCCTCTGAGTCAAAAAGACTCCCCAGAGATGCTGCGCGCAGGTGATAGGACTACATTGAGGTGGGATTTTGCAGATACGAATCACCGTTTTCCTGGTCATAAAAATGACCGGGGTTTCGTTTTTCCATAAGACTGGAATGCTTTATCTTCACCCTGGACATTGGCTCACCACGAAATTTTTATCTATGAAAAAATTAATGGGTTATCTTTCTCTACTCGTCTTTACAACCGGGGTTCATGCACAATCGTTCTTAAGGCAGACACCAAAAGCGACAGCCTGGGTAGATAGTGTATACAGCTCATTAACTCCGGATCAGCGCATTACACAACTAATGGTGATACGTGAAAGTGGTATCAAGGACGGTCAGCCGGATATCTATACTGAAAAGGTAAGTGCACTCGTAAAAAAATACAATATTGGTGCAATCTGTTTGTTTCAGGGGGCGCCAAATGACCAGGCACTGGTTTTAAGACGCCTCCAGCAGGAGGCGCAGACACCTTTACTTGTCACTATTGACGCGGAAACCGGATTGGGTATGCGCATGACCGGCGTCGAAAAGTTTCCTGATCAACTCACGCTGGGAGCGATGCGTCATAGCAAAGCCCTGGTTTATCAGATTGGCAGTGCGATGGCTGAACAGTGCCACCGGATGGGGATTCAGGTGAATTATGCACCTGTAGTAGATATTAATAATAATCCCGACAATCCGGTAATAGGGTTTCGTTCATTTGGCCAGAATAAGCGAACCGTTACTGCTTATGGAACAGCAATAATGAAGGGCTTGCAGGACAATGGAATTATGGCCTGTGCTAAACATTTTCCAGGACACGGGGATGTTTCCGTTGATTCCCATCTGGATTTACCGGTCATTGAAAAATCACTGGCAGAGCTGGATACACTGGAATTAGTTCCCTTTAAAAAAATATTTAAGGCTGGTATTGGCTCGGTAATGATTGCGCATCTTTCTATTCCCGAAATTGACAGTACACCGCATCTTGCCAGTTCTCTGTCTCCTAAATTTGTGACGGATATTTTGCGTAAAAAGCTTGGGTTTAAAGGGCTGTCGTTTACAGATGCTCTTGAAATGAAAGGGGTGGCTAAATATTATCCGCAGGGTGAGGTCGCCGCAATGTCCTTAATTGCTGGCAATGACATGCTTTGTCTACCTGGTGATATTCCGGTGAGCCTGGAGAAAATCAACGCCGCTTTAAAAGATGGTAGATTAACCTGGCCCGATCTTGAAAAACGTGTTAAGAAGGTGCTATATGCAAAATACAACCTTGGCCTCCGAGGGGGTAAAACCGGGCAGTTTGCAATAGATACTGCACATCTCGAAAGGGATTTAAACCGACAGGTGCATACATTAAATATTGCTGCCGCGATACAGGCCTTAACGGCTGTTCGGCTAGCATCTGGGAAATTCGAACCTATTGGCAGACAACAAAAGGTGGCTTATCTGCAAATAGGCGGAAATGCTTCTGACCTATTAGGCAAAAAGTTGAAGGAAGATATTGGAGCGAAAGGGTTCTATTTTGGTCACTCTGATAATGCGCAAATGGCAGAAGATATTTTAAATGATATCAAAGGTGGCAAATTTGACCGAATTGTTATGATTTTAGAAGACTACAGTAAACGCCCGGCAGATAACTTTATGATCAGCAGTAAGGCCATTAAGTTGCTCAGCGATCTTCAGTATAATGACCAGAAGGCTATGTTGGTACTCATGGGCAACCCCTATGCCATTAAGAATTTTACCCAGTTTAAAAACTTGATCACTACTTATCAGGACGGTCCGGCTTTCCAGGAGGCAGCTTTTAATTTTCTGACGGGTAAGTCAGGGGCATCTGGGTCTTTACCCGTAACGGTTGCACCGGACCTGCCTTTTGGCACTGGACTAATCGTTAAACGGAGCCGGTCCAAGTAGAGTCTATTAATAAGGTTGGGTCTAACAGAGCTTTCCAGAATAAGAATCGTAAAGCTTGCTTGTATTTGCCAACCTGAATATTATTATATGTAGTAATGTTTTACGTTTTATAAATTTTGACTTAGGTTCACCTTCCATGCAGTTACAGTACTAACGGTAAGAATCATTCCTGTGCCGTGGGAGTCATGATTCTTACACCATTTCGCTGGAAATAATTTGACCTTATAGCTGCATTTGAACAACTTAATGCCCCTTTTGGGGTATTCGATGATGCCTTATTTGAAATGTCTTTTCATTACCCTTGTTTAATCCGGTTGCTCTTTCTATTATTCGGGCTGCCTAAAAACGGAATAGCCGAAATTTATATTTGAATAATAAGACAGAATAAAATTTAGTTTTTTTGAAGCCGATCAAAATGTCAAATAATGGATGACCTAAAGAATTTATGGGTAATTTGGAAACATTAATGGTAAAGAATCGATTCGTATATTCTTTCTAGATTAAACTAAAGCATCTAAGAATGATTTTAGGAAATCCGCGGCGGATAATCCGATGGCATCGCAATATAGTATCATTGCTATGGCATTGATAGGAGCTTTCCCATTTTCTATTTTGC
>DATJDF010000038.1:0-3722 GCA_035497555.1 Arachidicoccus sp.
GTTGTAACAGCGCCCAGCTTTCCCTAGAAAAGGTTGTCAAAGAATCAATATAAGCTAAAAGCTGATCCAATTTGTAAAATTTCTCAGTTTTTGAATAAGGAAAGGGTTCATTAATTCGATAACCACTGTTCGTAGGAAATCACCCCCAACGCTGGTTTGGCATCTCCCTCGAGAATGGCAATAAATTCCAACTGGTGTCCATCCGGATCATTAAAATAAATGGCTATTGCCGGCATCCATGCAAATACCATTGGTGTTTGAGAACCGTTGTTGAGGAAATTATAGGGTTTAAGATCACGATCTTTTAGAAAATCGACAGACTTATTTAAAATGTCGTCCAGATCTGCTCTGAATGCAAAGTGCCTGATGTCAATTTCATCAGCTGGTTTTTCCCATATCCCAAGCATGGCTGACTGTGGTTCACCAATCCAAAAAAAATTGATTCTTCTTGCTTTGTCTTCATGGCAAAGTGTTAACCCTAGCGTATTTTGATAGAAATCTGTTGATTTTTCCAAATCTCGCACGTATATATGGGTTTCATAAAGTCCCTTAATCATAGGTATATATATTTAGTGCTACCCCAATAGCAGGCGCTGTAAAAGTAATCAAATTTATATTGAATACAATAATACACTGGTAACCTGTTGATGTAATCTACGCCGTCACAGCGTCCAGTAAAACAGAATACTGTTGATTGATTTGCGGGGCATCCGGTTCTTGATGAGCTGTTATGCTGCATGTAGCGCGGCTTGTTTTTTCCGGTTAAAAAATAATTATGAAATGCCCCTTCCACTGAAGCCCGTTTTTTAGGGTATAAAGATTGTCCTATGGGAGCATCGTTGATATTTAAACCTTCAATTTTACTGCTTTGAATACATAGATTCACTTAAGTGTAATTGCCGGAACTGCATAAAGAAAGTCGAAATGATGCATAAAAATGCATCCTTCTACTTCATTTTGAAAAATTTCGAATGCCTTTTGAATTCTTTCTTATATTTATGCTCTGAATGGGGGTTAAGCCAGTATGAGGTGACTTATGATAGTAGAATTGAAGTAGAGAAGATTAGTTATATGCTGTAAATCAATATAATAGAAAATTGTTTGAGGCGAGATGCTTTCAATATGAACAAATAGCATCCTTGCGTTCAAATATGAGTTGGAGAATGGTTAACTCCTTAAACGAAACAATATGTAACTAAGAAGTTAGTCGTATTGGTTCTGTTTTATTGCGGATATGGCTCCGTCTAACCACTATTTATACGGATGAGGTGCTTGTTTATCAATGGAGTTGATTGCAGAAAGGTCGTTAGGTTGTAGTGCTTCCTGAAGTTCAGCAATAGTTCAGCAATTTGGCTTTTGATGTCTGGCAGGACCGGCGTTTAAAAGCTTAATTATTTATTCATCTATGAACAAAGTAGTTACAATGAAGGAAAGATACTTTTGCGCCCGGTAGCTCAATCGGCAATACCGCAAATATATTTACAGATGATGAGATTCTTAAACACTAAAAATTGATCCTAGAAATTATTTTTGAGAGATTGCCCTTAAGTAACATGTGTTCCATTTTTTAAAATTGCATTCACCATTAAAATATATATTTATGAAATTTAAATCTGGTATTCACTTCTGTTTGCTCCTGTTTTTTATGATGGGGGGCGCGCTGGTGTTTGCCCAGCAAAAGCCTGCCCTGGAAGGAAGGCTGATCAGTGATATTGGAAGTCAGGTTGGACAGGCAACCATACGCATCGCTAATCAGGACAGCAGTTATGCTGCACACGCAGTAGCGGATGAGTCGGGACGATTTGTCTTTTATAATTTAAAACAGGATACCTATCATCTAACGATTACCTCTATCGGGTACCGGACAGCAAATGTAGATAATTTGCTTTATACGGGTGACAGTGTACTGCATGTCTCAGTAGACATGATTTCTGAGAACAATAATCTAAATGAGGTGGTTGTGGTCGGTTACGGTAAACAAAAGAAAGCCAATCTTACAGGCGCTGTTGCGCAGGTAAGCGGCGCGGTTTTGGAAGACAGATCACTTCCTAATATCAGCCAGGGATTACAAGGGATGGTTCCCAATTTAAACCTTGTGCCGGGAGACGGAAAACCTACTCAATCTCCCAGTTTTAATATCCGGGGAAATACATCTATTGGGCAGGGAGGAAGCGCCTTAGTGCTGATAGATGGTGTGCAGGGCGATCCAAGCCTGCTGAATCCCAATGATGTGGCCTCCGTTACGGTACTCAAAGACGCCGCTTCTTCAGCAATTTATGGTGCAAGGGCTGCTTATGGTGTGGTATTGATTACGACCAAAACACCAAAAAAAGACCGGGTGACGATCAATTATTCCTCCGACTATTCTACCAAAAGTCCGACGGTGGTTCCCGATATTGTGGATAATGGATACCAGTATGCACTCATGTTTGATTCGGCCTGGAGTGCCTGGAATGACTATTCGCAGACTGCCCAGAATATTAATAAAACCCAGCCCTTCTCGGCCAGTTATTTGGCGGCACTGAAGGCGCATAATGATGATCCCAGCCTCCCAAAGGTGGAGCAGGATGACAACGGGAACTATGTTTATTATGGCAATACGAATTGGTATGATCTGCTCTATAAAAAGCATCTGGGCGCCGTTGGTCAGAATTTATCGGTATCCGGAAGTAGCGAGAAGACCAGCTTTTATCTGACAGGGCGTTATTACGGCCAGTCTGGTTTATTCAGATATAATTCAGATGATTATCACCTGTATAATTTAACCGGTAAAGGAACAGTCCAGGTTTTTCCATGGTTGCAGGTAACGGATAATTTCCAATTCTCCAGTCGTTTTTACCATAATCCACTGAACGTCGGTGAAGGGGGGAGTATCTGGAGAAATCTGGCAGATGAAGGCCATCCTTCTTCCATGTTGTTTAACCCTGATGGAACGCTTACGTTTTCTGCGGCCTATACGGTTGGGGATTTTGTATATGGCAAGAACGGTATTGATTTTAAAAAGCAGGTACTTCGTAATACGACAGGTTTTGTCGCGGCGTTCATGAATGACAAATTACATGTGCGGGGCGATCTGACGTTTCAGAATACCAGGGAGGACCGCAAACAATTAAGGGTAAAAGTACCCTATAGTATTACGCCGGGTGTGATATCCTATGTGGGGACCTCTTACAATGATATCAATCTGATCCAGGAGAAAACGGATTACCTTGCTGCCAACATCTATACAGATTATGAAACCAATTTAGGTGACCATTACCTGAAGGTAATGGCTGGATATAACTATGAACAATCTGTTTATAATGCTTTTTCCGCAGGCAGAAACGGTTTGATTTATGCGGATGCCTCTGATCTTAACCTGGCGCTGGGTCAAAGCATTACCACTGCCGGCGGCTATGAGAAATGGGCCATCCTGGGTGGCTTTTACCGGGTAAACTATTCTTATAAAGATCGCTACCTGCTGGAACTCGATGGCCGTTATGATGGCTCTTCCAAATTCCCGACCGATCAGCGGTACGCCTTTTTCCCATCGGCCTCTGCAGGTTGGCGTATTTCTAAAGAGTCTTTCTGGCATGTCAGCCCAAGCGTTATTTCGGATCTAAAAATAAGAGGATCTTATGGATCACTCGGAAACGGGAATATCGATTCCTATTCCTACCAGGAGCGGTTTGATATTCACCAGTCAGGTCGCGTCATTCAGGGCGTCTTAGGCCAATATACCA
>DATJDF010000039.1:0-9701 GCA_035497555.1 Arachidicoccus sp.
AGTTGACCGTTTCTATTAATCTTTTGGGGGATGGCAAATTAAATGGCTTTGGCAGGATCAGCTATCAGGACTATGCCCGTAACCGCAGATTAGACGACTACCAGAAAAAGAACCTCAAAACAATCCTGAGTACAACCACTGATATTACGCTGAAAGTTGATTCAATGGCCGTTTCGAATGAAAATAACAGTGAACTGCCTCTCGATGTGTATGTAAACTATACCGGTGCCGCCCAGAAGTCCGGCAATTACCTGCTATTGCCCTATGACCTTTTTCTTGGCTTCGACAAAAATCCATTTACTGCAGAGAAAAGACAGACCAATATTAATTTTGGCTTCCTTCAGGATTTTCAAATTAATGGCTATATCAATTTAAATGACGGCTATGCTTTGGAATCTATGCCAAAATCAATTACCATGCGTCTGGGCGATAACAGCATTATATTCAAGCGGATTTTCCAGAAAACAGCTGATAAACAATTGGCTTTCCAATTGAGTATCAAATACCTGCGCCCAGAATACAGCACAATTGAATACCCAGATATTAAAGCCTATTATCAGAAAATGTATGAGCTCCTGGCTGAAAAGATTGTTCTCAAAAAAATGTAACCAAAAAGTATCCAAAATTAATACCCGAATTATGAAAACCAGCTGGGTGGTATTTGTTCTGTTGATGTCGCTAATCACTGGACCGATCAAGGCTCAAACAACCAAATATGCTTTTAGTGATATACCAAAGGAGCTTCTAAAAGATGCCAACAGTGTCAAAAGGGAGGAGCAGATTCACATGATTGTAAAGGACCCTCAGACGGCCACTGTATCCTATCACCGTGTTTATACAATACTCAACAGTGATGGAGAAGAAGAGCTGAATTTCCAAAAATATAGTTCCACCTTTAATTACCTGACAGATGCAAAAATAACAGTCTATAATAGCGATGGTAAACTGATACAGACCTATAATAAAAAAGACATGTCTAATACCAGCTTCGGCGAAGGTTTGGTTGAGGACGGCAAATTTACCTATTTCAAAGTAACTGCTCCTTCCTACCCCATTACTATTGAGTTTGATTTCAATGTCAAGTATAAAGGTATTCTGCGGTATCCTAACTATTATATTCAAAACGAAGACCAGGCCGTTCAGCAAAGCAGCTTTCAGATGGAAGTACCGTCCAGTATAGGTTTTCGGTTTAGGGGCCTTAACGCCGCCTATAAACCGGACAAAAAGACGATTGGGGACCATGATATTTACACCTGGTCAGTCCACAATCTTACAGCGAAAACCATTGAATCCCATTCCGGCCCCAACTATCAATACCTTCCACAAATTATATTTGCCGCCAACAAATTTAATATGGACGGCTTTGCCGGGAATATGACCACCTGGCAGGGTTTTGGGGAGTGGATAAGCAGCCTTAAAGGTGGTGAAAATGCCCTTAAAGCACCACAGATTGCATTTTATCAGGGATTGGTTAAAGATGCCGGGAGTAATGAAGAAAAAGCCCGTATCCTTTACCAGTATTTACAAAATAATATGCGTTACGTCAGCATACAATTAGGTATCGGGGGCTGGAGACCCTTCCCCGCATCATTTGTGAGCGACAAAAAATACGGCGACTGTAAAGCATTGAGTCATTTTATGCAAGCGGCACTAGCCGCAGTAGGCATTCAGAGTTTTCCTGCACTTATCAATTATGGTGATGCGGATGAACCTGTTACGAATGATTTTCCGATGAACAGTTTTAATCATGAAATCCTCTGTATCCCCTCCGGTATCGGAAAAGATACTGTTTGGCTCGAATGTACCAGCAATACAGCTAATTTTGGACATCTGAGCTATCAGACTGCCGACCATTATGCTGTTTTACTCACGCCCGAAGGTGGCAAATTGGTTAAAACACCCCCTACTACAGATAATGATAATATTATTGCAAGCCATCATACCATTCAGATTGACAAGGCGGGGAAAGCACGGATTACCAGCCATATTGCAGGTACCGGATTTTTTAAACAATTTTTCATTGATGCACTTTATCAGGTACAGGCAAGGTTGAAAAATGATTTTATCACCAAAAGTCTGGGATTTAAACAAACAGATTCAATTACGGTAACGGAAGGAAGCATGGGCCAAACACCCTATCCCTTCGATATTCAATTGTCCTACGATCAATTTCCGGATTTCACCAGTGGCAATAAATTATTCGTTTCCTCACGGCCACTCTCCCTTTTTTTTGAAGAGGTGGACGAAGACACTGCCAGAACCCAGGATTACTATTTCGCGTTCCCTTATCAGATAAGGGATACAACCATTTTTGAGCTAAATGCAATGCTTAAACCAGAATCGCTGCCGGAAAATAAGAAACTTGAGCTTCCCTATGGCAGTTATGAAAGTAATTATAAATATGACACCGACAACCATACCGTAACTATTATCAGTCATTTTTGTATTCAACAGACAAGGGTTAAGGCGAATAAATACCAGGAATTATACAAGTTTGCACATTTAGCGGGTGATGATCTGGGTGAAAAAATTGTCTTGCGATCGGCGGACTAAAGCCTGGCCTTGCCTTTTTGAGCACAATTGTTTTCCAGTCCTCAAAAAATACCTGTACTTTTGCACGCAATTAAAAATTTGAAAATGGCTTTACAGGCAGGTATTGTAGGACTACCCAATGTTGGAAAATCCACCCTATTTAACGCACTCAGTAGCGCAAAGGCGCAGGCGGCAAATTTTCCATTCTGTACAATCGAACCCAATGTTGGAGTGATAACGGTGCCGGATGAACGTCTGACGACACTGGAGACACTCGTTCAGCCGAATAGAGTTGTACCTACGACCGTAGAGATTGTGGACATTGCTGGTTTGGTAAAAGGAGCCAGCAAAGGTGAAGGACTGGGTAACCAGTTTTTGGGAAATATCCGTGCGACGGATGCTATTTTACATGTTATCCGATGTTTTGATGATGATAACGTGATTCATGTCGACGGCAATGTGAACCCGGTACGAGATAAAGAAATTATAGATATTGAACTCCAGTTCAAAGACCTGGAGACGGTCGACAAAAAAATATCCAAAACCGAAAAGCAAGCGAAAGTCGGTGGAGATAAAGAAGCGCAGCGCAGCGTTGAACTATTAAGAGCCTTAAAATCACATCTTGAATCCGGACAGAATGCCCGTTCATTTGAGGTAACTGCTGAAGAAAAAGAAAAGTTTCTGGATGAACTTTGCCTTCTAACGATAAAACCTGTCTTATATGTCTGTAATGTAGATGAAAAATCCGTCATTACCGGCAATCCGCATACAACCGCATTACTGGATTCCGTAAAAGCAGAAAATGCGGAGGTTTTATTAATAAGTGCTGCCATAGAAAGTGATATTGCTGTGATGGATAGTTATGAAGACAGACAAATGTTTTTGGAGGATATGGGTTTATCCCAAAGCGGCGTTGTACGATTAATACAATCCACCTATAAATTATTAAATCTGGCTACTTACTTTACTGCAGGGGTGCAGGAAGTACGTGCCTGGACCATCACCAAAGGATTTCTGGCGCCACAAGCCGCCGGAGTAATCCACACCGATTTTGAGAAAGGATTTATCCGTGCAGAAGTCATTAAATTTTCTGATTTTGTAAAATACAAATCAGAAGCAGCCTGCAGGGAAAACGGAAAACTGGCCGTTCAGGGCAAAACCTATCTGGTGGAGGATGGAGATATTATGCATTTTCTGTTTAATGTTTAATATTCGATGCATCCTGTTTTAGGCTCTGATTGATTATTGATCTTTAATGCTTCAATCTCCCATTACCTTTGAGAAAAAATAAGTAAGGATCTGCCCTTATTCCATCATGTAATATGAAAAACCTGACGCTTTAATCAACTTAACGCATCAGGTTTTTTTATGTAAAATCAGATCATGACATTGTGATTTTAACAGGCTACTTTTTTAATAACATACAATGTTGCCTATTACAAATTGGGAGGCGGCAAATCAAACTTCAAAAAACTGCCCCTGCTCTTAAAGCCAGGCAGCAACTACTCAAAATTTTCCGCCCGCCGTATAAGAAATTAGAGACATTGGAACCTAGGCATGGTAGTGATTTTCATAAAACAGATCCAATAAAAACGGTTCCATATATGATGTAGATTGGCAACTCAAAACTTGCCACTTGTTTATTCTTTACTATTGCATTTTTTTGGAGGTGCTATGATCAATACAATTCTTTTAGGAAAAACAAAACAGATAAGCTTGGCGATAGACCAGCAGCAAAAAAAATATCCGAAGCGACTGCTCCGGATATTTTTTTTTGCGATTTGAATGTAACTAAAATTTATACCCGATTCCCAGTTGTATACCGCTCATCCGATATTTTACACCCAGGTCGTCGTCGGCTTTTTTGTTAAAAGAACCAAATAAAGGCGTGTACCGGGCATCAATAAATAATCCATCACATACATAATAGGTTAAGCCAGCTGCCAAACCAATCTGAAATGCATTTAAATCATCTTTTCCAATGTCTGTCGATACTTTGACACCACTTGTATCAATAACTGACTGTGTCCCCCCAAGATTATAATTAAATGTCGGCCCCAGATTAACGCTGAGCTCGGGAATAATAAAATATTTGGCCAGTAGGGGCACAACGATCTGATTGATATTTAGTTGCCCCTTTTGCTCATCTACCGTACTCTGTGAAAACTGAACATTCGCCCGGTTATAGAGCGCTTCTACCTGGATTTTGAATTTATTTTCCGGGTAAACAGGTGAGATTTCCATTAAACCACCTGCATAGAAACCGAATCGGCTGTCTCCTTTTACGGATACGTTCTGAACGCCAACTTTTGAAAAAGTAAGATTTCCGCCGGCTTTTATACCGAAACGAACACCCGACTGAGAAAAGGCAGGCCATGCTAAAAACAGGGCTACTGCAATAACGAGTATTTTTTTCATAAGAATTAATTTATTGCAAAAAAAAGTCATATTTAGTACATATGATGCATATGTGGATAACTTGATTCCATTTCCACTCCACCCGGAAGAATCAAAATATCCAAAAATCGATTGCTGTAATCAGCCACTACCGCGTTATGTCAACCATATTTATTATATATTAACCTTAATATCAATATATTTATAATTATTCTTTTGATTCCACTTTCCACAAATTATCAACCGTTTGCGAACGACTGTTCGAACTGATTTTTAGAGGCAAACAAAATACTATCTTTGCGCATCTTTTAATAGAAAGAATAACTAACAATGAATTTATTTGAATCCCAGGCAACTGAATTTCAGCGCCGCCACATCGGGCCCAATGAGGCCGAGACCCTGGAGATGCTTCAAACGATAGGAGAAACATCTACAGAGGCTTTGGTCGGCAAGACCATCCCCAAAAATATCCATTTAAAGGCCCCACTTGATTTACCAGAAAGTATTTCAGAGCAGCAGTACCTCCAGGAGATTTGGGAAACCGCTTCAAAAAACAAGGTTTTCAAAACTTATATCGGTCAGGGGTATTATAATACAATTACTCCCTCAGTTATATTACGCAATGTTTTCGAGAATCCAGGATGGTATACCCAATACACCCCCTACCAGGCAGAAATCTCTCAGGGAAGACTGGAAAGCCTTTTGAACTTTCAGACAGTAGTCAGTGACCTGACCGGTCTGGAACTGGCTGGTGCTTCTTTATTAGATGAAGCCACAGCAGCAGCCGAAGCCATGGCGATGTTATTTCACCATGTCAATACCAAAAACATCGATAAACCCAAATTCTTCGTTGACACTGCGCTTTTCCAACAGACCAAAGATGTACTGATTACCCGTGCTACACCTATTGGCATAGAACTGATATTCGGGGACTACAAGACAGCAAAACTCGATAATGGCTACTTTGGTGCAATTATTCAATATCCCAATAGTCTTGGTATCACTGAAGATTATCGTGAATTTATTGCAACCGTTCATCAGGTGGATGGCTTTGTAGTCATGGCAACGGATTTGCTGGCACTCACCTTGCTTACCCCGCCCGGCGAATTAGGTGCCGATGTAGCAGTGGGGTCGGCCCAGCGTTTTGGGGTGCCGCTCGGTTTTGGCGGTCCGCATGCGGCCTTTTTCTCTGCCCGTGATACGTTCAAAAGAGGTATTCCGGGGCGCATTATCGGTGTTAGCGTGGATGCACAGAATAACTACGCTCTGCGGATGGCGCTGCAAACCAGAGAACAGCATATCAAAAGAGAAAGAGCCACTTCTAATATCTGTACAGCCCAGGCACTTCTTGCCAATATGGCCGCCATGTATGCAGTGTTCCACGGTCCAGAAGGATTGCAGCAAATTGCAAGTCGCATTGCTGTTATCGCCGAGGCCGTAGAAGCATCTTTAACGGAATTAGGTTTCTCACAGCTCAACCCCCACTACTTTGATACCATACGTATAAAAGCATCTAAAGAAGCTGTTGAACCTTTTGCACTGGAAAACAAAATAAACTTCCAATATTTTGATGATGGCACGATTGGCATTTCAATAGACGAAACCACAACTCAAAAAGACGCGCTTGATATCGTATATGTCTTTGCTCAATCTAAAGGATTAAATGATGCCACAATTGGCTTTGACAGCGAAGAAGTCGGCTTGACAAAACTTCCCGAATCACTCCGACGTCAATCATCTTACCTTACCCATCCGGTATTCAATATTCATCATAGTGAGACTCAGATGATGCGTTATATCAAAAAACTGGAAAAGAAGGATCTAGCACTCAACAACAGTATGATTTCTCTGGGCAGCTGTACCATGAAGCTTAATGCTGCCACAGAAATGATTCCATTAAGCTGGCCGGAGTTTTCCAGTATTCACCCGTTTGTTCCTGCGGATCAGGCTTTAGGCTACCAGCAGATTATTGATGAATTAGGCGAATACCTTTCTGTTATTACGCAATTTGATGGCTGTAGCCTTCAACCCAACAGTGGTGCGCAGGGAGAATTTGCAGGACTGAATACGATTATGGAATACCACCGTGCAAATGGCCAGGGGCACCGTAACGTAGTATTGATTCCTATTTCAGCCCACGGAACAAACCCGGCTTCCGCCGTTATGGCGGGGATGAAAGTCGTCGTTATTAAAAGTGACGAGAAGGGGCAGGTAGATGTCCAGGATCTGAAAGCGAAAGCTGAACAATATAGAGACACCCTAGGGGCATTGATGATCACCTACCCTTCTACTTACGGAATTTTTGAAGAAAGTATCCGTGAAATCTGTCAGATTATCCATGAAATGGGCGGTCAGGTATATATGGACGGGGCTAATATGAATGCTCAGGTAGGCTATACAGCACCCGGCTTTATCGGTGCTGACGTATGTCATCTGAATCTGCATAAAACCTTTGCGATCCCGCATGGCGGTGGTGGCCCAGGAGTTGGACCTATTTGCGCAAAGACGCATTTATTACCTTACCTGCCGGGTCATTTCTCTCTGGGCAGCAAAAGACCGGTCAGTGCAGCTGCATACGGCAGTGCATCCATCTTGCTGATCAGTTACGCTTATATTCGCATGCTGGGCGCAACAGGCGTCCGTAAAGCCACAGAATATGCGATCCTGAATGCCAATTATATGAAAGTCAGGTTAGCTGAATGCTTCCCGATATTATATGCAGGTAAAAACGGCACCTGCGCCCATGAATTCATCGTGGATCTGCGGCCATTTAAAGCGACTGCCGGTATTGAAGCTGAGGATGTCGCCAAACGGCTGATGGATTACGGTTTCCATGCACCGACCATGAGCTTCCCTGTTCCTGGCACCATCATGATCGAACCTACAGAGAGCGAAGATAAAGCAGAATTAGACCGTTTTTGTGACGCGCTTATCAGTATCTATCAGGAAATAAAAGCCATTGAATCCGGGAAGTCAGATAAACAGGATAATGCACTGAAAAATGCACCCCACACCCAAAAAGTGATCTGTACTGATGACTGGACGCATGCCTATACGCGTCAGGCCGCCGCTTTTCCATTGCCTTATATACAGGAAAACAAATTCTGGCCTTCTGTTGCCCGTATCAATAATACTTACGGCGACCGCAATTTAATTTGTACCTGTGCACCTGTTGAAAGCTACCTGGAAAACGAAGAATAATGACAATAAAGAATAAAGGTTAAAACAAGATCCAACTTTAACCATTTGTTGATAATTAAATTTCATAATTAAAAGGCTTCGGATTTTTGCTCGAAGCCTTTTTCTTTAATAAATTTGGCACATGCAAAAGATCATTATAACGATTGACGGTTATTCATCCTGTGGCAAAAGCACACTGGCCAGGCAGCTGGCTAAAAAGCTCAATTATATTTTTATAGATAGCGGAGCCATGTACCGTGCGATCACTCTGTATTTCCTGGAAAATAAAGTAAATACCAGTGATGAGTCGGCAATAGAAAATGCACTGGGAAATATTCGGTTGCAATTCGTTTTTAATGAAACAGCCGGGAAATCAGATATCCAACTCAATGATCGTAATGTAGAAAAGGAGATCCGCTCTATGCAGGTCAACAACCATGTCAGTGATATCGCGACCTTAGAAAAAGTACGCCATTTTGCGGTAAATCAACAACAACAGATGGGCCTTAAAAAAGGAATTGTTATGGACGGCAGGGATATCGGTACCACTGTATTCCCGAAAGCCGAATTAAAGATATTTATGACCGCCAGTATAGAAGTCAGAACGCATCGCCGCTATGATGAGCTCAAATCAAAAATGCCGGACATTTCACTGGAAGAAATCAGGGAAAATCTCCTGAAAAGAGATTTGATCGATTCCACGCGCAAAATCAGCCCACTTAGGCAGGCCGAGGATGCGATAACGCTCGATAATTCAAAGCTTTCCATGCCCCAACAGCTCAGCATCGCAGAGAACTGGGTCAGCGAACGCCTCGCTCAAAAGGTTTCCTGAGAAAATCAGCAGTCGTCAAAACCACCTGTCCTACCGGACCAATAGCCGCCTCGGGCATAAAATCAACACCTGATCAGGATTTCAGGTTATTTGTTCTTCTCAGGATCCTTACTGGCCCTAGTAAGCCAGAGGGGAGTAGCGGCGCATCTTTTTTGAAAGCAATATTTGTATTCGTCAGTCGCTGTTCTTTGGGCAGTGCCGCATCGCCAATCAACCGATTTGGCCATTGGTTGATCACTTCGATTTCCAATAGGTTGTCTTTGTTTTGTAACAGCCCTGTAATATCCACACGCCAGGGCGCCGTCCAGACGATACCCAGTGAATAGCCATTGAGTTTAACCGAAGCAATATCGTTTACAACACCCAAGTCAAGAAAAAGGGGCTGCCGCTCAGTATCTGCCTCCACAACGCCATACTGAAAATCAAATCGCTTACTGTAAAGCGCCTTTCCGGCGTAATAGCGGATGCGTTTATCTTTATGTTGGGACCAATCCACTAATTTGGTAAATACTGCGCTTTCAGGGCCGCCCCAGTTTGGATCAAATTGAACCGTCCAGTTATCGTCCAGGCTCTCTGTTTTCACTACATTTAATGCATCCGGATGCTGCCAGAGCCAGCCACTGACCTGCCCGTGGTTGGCAGCAACCTGCCGCGACTGATTTTTGGAAGCGCGCTCTTTTTCAAATACGACAAAGACGGACTGAAATATATCTAAGCAAATATTGAACTCAACAAAATCCTGCACCTGCTTATATTCCAG
>DATJDF010000040.1:0-4202 GCA_035497555.1 Arachidicoccus sp.
TCTTTGCCAATAGATTCAAATAATTTCTGTTTATAGGGCTCGAAATTAACGCCACCATATACCAGGAGAGAGAAATTTGGAAAGATCTCAATGATTTTCTTACCATGTTTTTCAATGAGCCGGTCAAAATACATCTGCACCCAGGGTGGTATGCCGCTGATCAAGGTCATGTCCTTACTGCTGGTCTCTGCAACTATTTTATCCAGCTTTGTCTCCCAGTCTTCAATACAATTGGTTTCATAGCTGGGAAGCTGATTGGTTCTCAGGTAAGAAGGTATATGGTGGTTCACGATGCCGCTGAGCCGGCCGGCGGGTACCCCGCCGATCCGGTCCAACTCAGGGGAACCACTTAAAAAAATCATTTTTCCTCCTGTGAAGTCTGCTTTCCCGGTTTCTGCTATGTAACAAAGAAGTGCATTACGTGCAGTATTGATATGATTCGATATAGATTCTTTGGATATAGGGATGTATTTAGCGCCACTGGTTGTTCCACTTGTTTTTGCGAAATAAAGTGGCTTCCCTTTCCAAAGAATATTCTGCTTTCCGTCTTTTACTTTTTCTACATAAGGCCTTAACGCTTCATAATCTCTGATGGGGATTTGCCTTTTGAAATCATCATAGCTTTTTATATTTTCAAAACCATGATCCTTGCCAAATTCTGTATTCTGGGCAGTTTTGATCAATTGCTGGCGTATGCTCTGCTGGTCTTGCACAGCAGTGACCATTTCTTTCTTAATTTTATTATAGATAAAACTGGCAAATGGCTTTGCCAATAACGTTTTTACGTGCATTTTTACTAATCGGTTCTTAGGTCCCAAAAGTAATCCAAATGTATGGTGAAGACGTGGAAAATTTACTAAAATTCCGCTAAGACCTTAATTCAATAGATTTTAATTTTTGTAAATCGAAAAAAGCTTTTACATTTGCGCTCCTGAATGCCCAGGTGGCGAAATTGGTAGACGCACTGTGTTCAGGTCGCAGCGTTCGCAAGGATGTGCTGGTTCGAATCCAGTCCTGGGCACCGAATAGCCCTGTAAACAATTGATTTACAGGGCTATTCTATTCTCCTATATTTGGTTTTTGCTATTCCACTCTTAAACTCTTCACCGGATTGGCCACCGCTGCCCTTATTGCCTGGTAACCAACGGTAAGCCATGCGAAAACTACAGCAATAAAAATGGTTAGTAAAAATATTCCAACGCCAATGTCAATTCTGTACGCATAGTTTTGCAACCATTGATGCATGAAAAAATATGCTAACGGAGTTGCGATTAAAAATGCCAGGCCAATAAGTATTGTAAACTCCTTTGAGAATAAATAAACGATGCTAATTACGGAAGCGCCCAATACCTTTCTAATGCCCACTTCTTTGGTACGCTGCACTGCCATGAATGAAACAAATCCATATAAGCCAAGGCAGGATATAAATATGGCAATGCCCGCAAACATTTTATACAATTGCGAGAGCTGATTTTCCTGTTTGTAGAAGCTGGCAATCTTATCATCAAGAAACTGGTATTCATAGACATAATCAGGAAAAGTACTTTTCCAAAGCTTTTCTACTACCGCCAAAGTTCGCTTCGCCTGCTTCGGTTGTATTTTTATATTGATTAACTGGTATACCATCTTCCATGACCCTATTGCTTCGGGCTTCATTTCATCTTTCATGGGGCTACCATGAAAATCTCTGACGACACCCACAACCGGCGCAACTACTCCCCCATCAAAAATACTTATCTTTTTACCAAGAACTTCATCCGCATTTTTAAGTCCTAATTTTTTCACCATTAGTTCATTCACCACAAATCCGCTTACCGTGTCAGCCGGGTTATAGGACTTGCCTGCGACGAACTGAATATTATACGTTTTAAAGTAATCAGCATCTGCCCATTTAAAATCAGCATTAAAGGGCGATCTTTTAACAGCGTTATCAAATTTAAAGTCGCCGTCCCAGCCCGCTTGGTCCATCGGACTAAATGTACTGATACTCACATTTTTTATCCCAGACTGCTGCAATAGTTGCGTTTTTAGTGCATCCGCTTTCACGAGCCGCATACTGTCGTTTGGAAGTGGAACCATTACGATTGCGTCTTTATCAAAGCCCATAGATGCATTTTGAAAGAAATTCATTTGGCGCACAACAATTAATGTCCCTATAATCAATGCCTGCGCAACTGCAAATTGGAAAATAACCAATATTCTTCTCAAAGAAAGTCCTCCAGCAGTCTTGTTTGCAAATTTACTTTTCAGTACTTTGATGGGATTAAATCCCGATAATACAATTGCCGGATAAATCCCCGATAAAATTGTAACAACAATAACTATGCTTGATAAAAATGTAAACATGGGAATACCGGGTCGTATTTCAAGTGATATTTGCAATAGATTGTTGAGCATTGGCAGTGCAGCAAATGCAAATCCCAGCGCTATACAAACTGAAGCGAGCGTAATCAGAAAGGTTTCAGTCAAAAATTGAATAATTAATTGCTTTCTACTACTGCCAAATACTTTTCTGATGACCACTTCTTTTGAACGGTTTACCGCCTGTGCGGTAGCAAGGTTTATAAAGTTTATACAGGCTATAATTAATAGAAATACACCAATTAAACCAAGTGCAGTAATCAATTCTTTGCTAAATGTATTTCCCACAAAAGTACCAAACTCGCTCTGATAGTGAATATTACTTAACGGCTGTAATACATATCCATGGTTTGCATATTCAGTAGGAGTGTGCTTTTTCACAAACGTTTCAAGGTATTCATCGAATTGTCGTGACGACATGTTTTGTGGAAGCACCACAAACGTATTTAAGGACCCATCCTGGCCTGACCAATCCGGTGAAATATCCTCGCCAGCGGCAGTTTTAAAAGAAAACACAACTTGGAGGGGAAAGTCCGTATTCGCCGGAATATTTTTTAGAACACCTGTCACCCTGCAAACTTTATTTTTATCATTATTATACTCTATAAATTTACCTATGGCAGTATGCCAATCTCCAAAATACTTTTCTGCTATCTCCTGGGTAATCACTGCCGTATTTACTTCCGCTAAAGCAGTTTTTGAATCCCCCGCAAGGAATGGAAAGTTGAATATGTCGAAAAATTCCGGTTCAGCAAAAAACACATTCTCTTTAAATTTCGCTTTCGGCGCATCATCTTCTTCATTAAGCAAAGTTATCTGCTGATTTTTTCGTGCAAATATGCGGGCAACACCTTCCAGTTGTGGATAGTCGGTTCTCAAGGCTTCCGCAACCGGAAAGGCGCTGCCTTGTGAATAGCTCATGCCGTCATTGGTTTTTGTTGCGGCTGCAACCCTATAAATTCGTTCTTTGTTTTTATGGAAATTATCAAAGCTTGTTTCATACTGAATCAACAGGAAAATAAGCAGACAAGCTGCCATTCCTACTGCTAACCCTATCGTATTAATTGCAACGTAAGATTTATGGCTGCGTAAATTTTGCCATGCGGTTTTTAAATAATTTTTAAACATAATGGGCGCAATATTTAGAGTTGAGCAAGAGTAATATTCGCTATTTTCTATAGCCTGACCAATTGATCATTTAAAATGCCATGACTTCCTGATTAAGGTTTTTATTTTGCATTATTTATTCCGTTTTCAAAATATTTACCGGGTTTGCCATGGCAGCTTTAATGGACTGAAAACTCACCGTGACTAATGCGATCAGGATGGCAGATCCACCTGCCACTGCAAATATCCACCATGTTATATTTGTTCGATAGGCAAAATCCTGTAACCATTTGGTCATAAAAAACCAGCCAACCGGCGCAGCTACGATAAAAGAAAAAAGGACCAATTTTATAAATTCCTTACTCAATAGGCGCACAATACCCACATTACTTGCCCCTAATACTTTGCGGATACCTATTTCTTTGGTTCTTTGTTCCACAGCAAACATAACCAGACCAAACAAACCCAGGCAAGCTATAAATATTGCAAGGCTGGAAAATAATACAGCAATTGTACCTGCTCTCGATTCTGCTTTGTACATATCATTGAACGAATCATCTAAAAAACGGTAGTTGAACGGCATCTCAGGTGCCATTTTCCCCCATATACTTTTTATCTGGCTGATAAGTCCGGATAGATTTGTATTGGCACTTATTTTAAAAGATGCCGAGAATGGGCTCGGCCGCAACAGAAGGCATAATGGACCAATGCTGCTATGTAGGGATTCATAATTA
>DATJDF010000041.1:0-13442 GCA_035497555.1 Arachidicoccus sp.
ATATGCTGATGTGGATGGCAGGTATACGGGTGGCGACGGTCAGGTGCACCGGGAAGACGGATTTACCAAAAGAACCATTTTCAGCGGTTGGGATGTATTCAGAAGCCAGATGCCACTACAGACCATCATTAATCCCAGACTGGTAAGTGACATGATTAATTCTCTGATCACTTTAGCAGATCAGTCCGGCAATAATTATTTACCCAGATGGGAACTACTGAATGCTTATACAGGTTGTATGATCGGTAATCCGGCTGTTTCTATGATAGCAGATGCCTATATGAAAGGCATCAGAACCTATGACATTGGCAAAGCTTATAAATATAGTTTAGGGACCGTCCAGAAAACAGATAATGGCCCTAAAGGTTACACCACAGGGGGGCTAAGCATCTCTGAAACATTAGAATATGCTTATGCTGATTGGTGCCTGTCTGTCTTGGCCCGTGAGTTGGATAAACCTGCAGATGCGAAACTCTATGGAGCGAAGGCACTTGATTATAAAAATGTCTTTGACACAGAAAAAGGTTGGTTCAGGCCAAGAAATGAAGACGGCTCCTGGCAGCCATGGCCTAAAGAAGGTCGGTTGACTCAAAATTACGGAACCATCGAAAGTAATCCTTACCAGCAGGGATGGTTCGTCCCGCAGGATATTGAAGGAATGGTTAGGCTAATGGGCGGCAGGCAGAAAGTTAAAAATGATCTTATCAGCATGTTTGATCATACACCTAAAAATTTTATGTGGAATGATTATTATAATCATGCTAATGAGCCGGTACACCATATTCCTTTCCTGTTTAACAGAGTAGGAGCACCTTGGCTGACGCAGCAGTGGACCAGGAAAATCTGTTCGGGTGCTTATAAAAATAAGGTGGAAGGATTAGTCGGCAATGAAGATGTCGGCCAGATGTCCGCATGGTACGTTTTGGCGGCTGCAGGAATCCATCCAATTTGCCCGGGTGATCCGCGCTATGAAATCACCTCACCTGTATTCTCTAAAGTGACACTTCAACTGATGGCGCCTTATGCTAAAGGAAAAAGTTTTACGATCATAGCAAAGAACAATTCAGAAAAGAATGTTTATATACAATCTGCAAAACTGAATGGCAAAACCTATAATAAATGTTATCTGATGCACGCAGCTATCGCTGCTGGCGGAAGGTTGGAACTCATCATGGGGCCAAAACCTAATCTTGATTGGGGACTGGAGAAGTAAACTGAATCATAAAAAATATAAGCTACTCTTAGCAATTTGATTGTTGGTATGCCTTCATAGCATCTTTTACTTTGTTCCAAAAAATATAAAGTAAGGATTTTATTGACTCGAAATGGAGTGATTATCATTAATTTTGAGATCAGTTTTCAATGCCTTATTTACTAATTTTCGACTGCGATGTTTATTGTTAGAAAAAAAGGCTATTTGCATAAATCCACATATCCAAAGCCCCGTAAGGATAGCTATGCCTGTAATTATCAAAATTTCATTATCTTTATTCAGTTTGAAAATGGCGGCTAATTGATTAGAGTAATCAGTGACATAAGAGTATATCATCTTAATCCACAGTGCAGTTAAAATCAAACCGATTAACAGATCATATTTAAAATTTAATTTGGCAAGTTTTAAAGTAGGATTGCCTCCATTCTTTTTTATGACCAATCCATTTTTGATTAGAAAATGGATTTCAGACTTTTCAAGTAAATAATATTCCTCAAGCCATTTGATATCCTTGGGTGAAAGATTTCTCAGTTTAATCTTATAGTTATTTTGATACCAATTAATTTCTTCTTGAGGCAATATAAAATCTTGGTAATACTTGGGATTGGATATTTTTAGTTCAGCTTTCAATTGGCTTAATTCATCGTTTTTTAACTTTCTGTAGTTGAAATAACTTTTTGGGATTTCGGTAAAAATATTAAGCATATAATTTGTCATTTATTTGTTAATTTGCCTGGTATCCGAGGCTGTTATATTGCCAGGATACCGAAGCATTCTGCCATTCAAATTTCATGAATATACAGCAAAGTAGCTAATTAAATTTTTGGTTATTAGAGGATTAGGAAAATGATGGTATCTATTATTTTTGAGATAGTTTATTTTGTCCGCTAATGTCCAATGTGCATTATTTACTTTTTTCCGATTGTTTGAGTTGAATTATGGTGATGATTTGGGCAGATTTGAATTTACTTTCTTTGTCGTTCATTTGATTAATTCTAAGTTTGAATTCATTTCGCCACCTATTAAAACTAGCTTTGAAAAATATAAGGGCATACCCCTTGAAAAATACTCGCTCAGAAATTTGATAAAAAAAATTTTAGTTTCTTTTGCTGATAAACCAGGATTTACCAATCCAGAATTTAATTTGGATTACCAGTGGAAAAACCAGGTTAATACCAGAATTATCATTAGCCATTGATGAGTCTTCAGCATCCGGGGAAAGTACAAGGTTTTCATGTAGGCCCACTAAAATATTTTTTAGTTAAACAAAAGCAGGATCAAGGGCATCATCCCGATTTTACCTTGCTTTGATCAATTTTATTTTGGATTCAGATAATACGCAAAATTGTATGGCAGAAATATTATCAATCTATAATTGAGTGCGTCTTCAACCTGGCGATCAATAGGAAAAGCGGCAATTTTAAGGTTTTACAGTAAAGAAAAGAAGTTAATAGCGAAGTCAGTGGTAATAGCTTGCTTATTTTTAGCGCTCGTTGGAGCTAGTTAATTGTCACTTCTAAATATGGCTGTATATAAATATATCCGTTTCCGGTTTGTATTATGCAGAATTACACTTTAGCGTCTAAAGAAGAAATCAGACATTATGCTTTAGTGCCCAGGTTGCCATCTCGATAAAAACAGGTCTCAACTCCTCACCTGAAGTTGAAAGATAATACTCAACATGAGGTGGCACGACAGGTTTAGCTTCGCGGATAACGAGCTCATCTGTCACTAACTCCTTTAGATTCTGAATCAGCATCTTTTCAGTAATGGCAGGAATAGCTTTTTTGATTTCCCCGTAACGTCTAGTGCCGGTAAGCAAGCAATTAATAATCAGTGGTTTCCAACGACCACCCATTTTATGGATTGTGAATGTAACAGGACATTTGGTCGCAATTGTCCGCTTGTTCATCTGATTTGTTGAGGAAGTTTTTATAGCTGTCATGATACCTACTTTGGGGTGAGTACTTGTAATAAAGTATGCACAAATATACCTTTGCTATCTAAATAAAAAAATAAAATGGAAGACTTAATGAAGGCAATATGCCTGAGCAACGAAAAAAGTGTTGAAATTCAGGAGATTCCGAGGCCTCAAAGAGCGCAGCCGGGACATCTGTTAATAAAAATGCTTGCCTGTGGAATCAATGCAGGGGATATCGCGTTTATTGGAGGTGCTTTCCCCAAGGGATCGATACCTGTAAGCCTTTATGATATTCGCGGCGTATCCGGTGTAGGAACAGTGATGGAAGTAGGCGAGGGTGTTTCGCCCAAATATAATGGCAGAAATGTTGCCATTTACCGTTCCTTAAAATTTGATGATGACATTATTGGCACCTGGTGTGAAACCGCACATATGCATTATCAGCAATGTGTGATCCTGCCCGATAGTGTGAATATGGAAGATTATGCAGGCTCCTTGGTAAATATTATTACACCGTTCGCTTTTTTTAAGCAAATTACTGAAGAAGGCCATAAAGGTATTATATGTACTGCCGGAAATTCAGCAACGGGAATTGCCATGTTAGGGATCTGTCTTGCAAAAGACTTTCCGGTAATTTCGATTGTAAGAACTGAGGAGGGTAAAAAAGAACTCGAAGCACTTGGGGCAAAAAACATTGTTGTTCAGATTGACTCGGATTTCAACGAGCAATTAAAACAAATGTCGGATAAGTTTGTTGCGACAGCCGTTTTTGACGGCGTTGGTGGCATAATCTTAAACCGAATCAAGGATGTCCTGCCATTAAATACCACAATTTATTGTTATGGATTTCTGGGTGGGGACACTGGGCTGTCATTTCACACAAGTTTGCTTATGAAAGGAATCACTATTAAGGGTTTTGGTAATTTTAGGTCAAAAACAGTACAGAATTCAGCTCTTCTAGAAGAAGCCCTAAACGACATTTCTGCACTTATCGATATGCCACACTTTAAAACTAAAGCTGGAAAGCATTTTAGTTTTGAAGAGATTAATGAGGCACTTGTTTATACTTCTACTGATGGGAAAAAAGCAATATTATATCCATATTCAAAATAATGCTTCGGGTGAAGTTGATATTGAGCGGACGGCTGACATCACTTATGGAATAATCGTTTTATTTGACGCCGGGCTAAAACTTACAGATGAACAGGAAATTAATCCCTGAAAGTTTTCAACAGAAAAATACCACATACTGGCACCATCCGGGATTTTGGAGCTGTAATGATTTTTACGATCCGGCTTCACAGTAACAGTCGTCCATTTTCTTTTCGTTCCGGAATTTAATGCGTCCGTTGAATAATTTAATATTACTTCTTTAGCTACTGCCGGATTTTTCAGTTTACAGATAATTGCATTACCGGGCTTGATTACCGGGCTTACGCCGGGCAGGCCCGGAGTGCCCCGGAGATGGTGGTTGATAAAACTATATATCTCCCTATTTGACCAGCCTGCGCGGTGACTGTGTTTTAAATTTATTTTAATGCATAACCGCTTTTCGGTTGTAACCAGGTTATATGACTTCATAAAACTGGATAGTTCAAAATAAGGGTCGGCTGCATCGTTTAAAAATAGCATGGGCATTTTTACCGCACTCAGGTACTGGGACGGATCATATTGGGTCAGCCATATATTTTTATTTTCTTTTGGTATGTCATTAAGTTGTGCTTTCATGCGTCCGCTTTCCCCAAGATAGCCACAACCGTATACGGGAACCGCAGCTTTGTAACGAGGATCTAAAGCAGCTGCAATACAAGTGATCACACCGCCCCAACTAATACCCGTGATGGCGGTTCTGCTAGTGTCTATTTCCTTAAAACTCCTAATCAAATTATTAGCCAGCAAAACATTTGCGACGCCCTGATACATCCATTGATCTTTTAGTGGAAGATTTACGTCAAAGTAAGGCGTTTGGTTGCCCGGTTCGGCAAATCCGTTCATAAGATGTCTTTTATCCGGGCCATTGCCTCGTAAGTCCAGGGCTATGGCTGCATAGCCTTTTTTTGCCCATTTTATGGCCCAGTCTTTAAAAGCCTGACCTCCGCCACCATGTACCAGAATAATAGCCGGTAGATTTTTGTCCAACGCTTTATTCCCATATAGGGTGCCGGGTGTTGCATAATAGGCAAATACGTCCTGTTTATGCCCCCGGTACTTACCTCCCTCATAAATCAAGCCTACGACCGAATCCTTACTTAGTATCCTGAATGATGGCACCGAATACAGATTAATATCTTTCCAGATGCTCCCGCTTAAAGGAATCTGGGCGTCCAGATCTAATGTGCAAATCAGCACGCCAAAAATGAACCACAAAAGGAATCGTTTTGTATTCTTTAAGTTCTCCCGCATTCTATAAAGATAACCTGAGATCTGAGTAAGACTTTAGACCGATTGGCTTACCTCTAAGGCATTTTGGCATTTTACATATATCGCAACCTGAATGGTATATTTTCGAAATAGAGGACTGGACCCCTGTATTTATCCGATCTGGTCCCATTAAATCTTTAAAAGAGGTCCTAAATTTGATTAAAATCTAGTAACCGATGAAGGATAGAAAATTTTTAAAAGACACAGATCCACAGGCTTTTGATGTAATGTTAGGCTTTGAAAAGTATTTAGCTAAAAGTTCACTAAAAAGGGTACACGCTGATTTAATAAAAATTCGGGTATCACAGATAAATGGTTGCACCTATTGCATTGACAAACACGTACAGGAAGCCATCAAAAATGGTGAGCATCCAAGAAGATTATTTGTACTCCCTTCCTGGCGGGAAACCCCTTTTTTTACGCAGGAGGAAAGAGCGATATTAGCTTTTACAGAAGATATAACATTAATTTCCACAGCCGGGGTTTCTGATGCGGTTTATGATCAGGCGCTCAGTGTCCTTGGGCAGCAGTATTTGACAGAAGTCATGATGGCTGTCATAGCGATGAATGCCTGGAACCGGGTTGGAATAACAACAGGTCGTGAACCGGAGTAAATTAACAGTATATCGCAAAAAGGAAATTAATTTTATCAACGAGATTCGTCGATTTGGCCTTATTTCAGTTTGTCTTTAAATACTTTTTTGAATTTTTCGACCTCAGGGCGAATGACCAGCTGGCAATAAGGTTGTGATCCATTGTTGTTATAATAGTCCTGATGATAACCTTCAGCCTTATAAAATGTTGTCAGGGGTTCTACACTTGTAACAATGGCTTTAGTGTATGCTTTTTCTTCGTTCAGGCGCTTGATATAATAATTGGCCTTTTCGGCCTGTTTCGCATTGCGATAGAAGATGGCGGAACGGTACTGCGTACCCACGTCATTTCCCTGGCGGTTTAGTTGAGTCGGATCATGCGCTGTAAAAAAGGCTGCCAACAATTCATCATAAGAAATAACCGCCGGGTTGTAAACGATATTGCATGCTTCAGCATGTCCTGTTGTGCCCGTGCATACCTCTTGATAGCTTGGATGGGCTACATGACCTCCGGTAAAGCCTGAAATAACCGTATCAACACCTTTTAACTGTTGAAACTGAGCCTCTACACACCAGAAGCAGCCAGCTGCGAAAGTAGCCGTGTCTGTTGTTGAGCCTGAAGGGCCAGGAACAGCGTTTTTCATATCCTGAAAGGATTTTGTATGACTGATGTCTGGTTTACTTTGGCCGCAAGCTACCAGTGGGAGCCAAAATAAGGAGATCAGCGTCTTTTTTATAAGTATCAGCATCTGCGTTTTTTTCATCCTGGTTGATTTAGATGCTGCAAAGATCGATCAAAACCTTGTCTGTGGCCATATCCAACCTTCCCAAATAATTGACAAAACTTCGCTATGGAGCTTTAAAGCCGTCAACAGGAACAGTTTTAACATAATAACGGTGCTGCTTTACTGAGCTGGAACTAAACCAATTCTAAAAGCCTTTTAGGGTTATAGCCTCTACCATAAAGAAATTTCCATTTCGGGAAGTATTGACATCTTTTAGGGCGTTTATGCTATTGTATAGCGAGGGGTCGGTTGCTAGTTTTGCCTTTATAAAATTAAATAACCTATAAAATTAGTTAAACATGAACTATAAACCCTCGGGATCAATATTGGCGGCTTCCTTTCTCTTATTGTTTACAGCATGTAGCAAAGAAAATGCTCATCCTTCGCCATCCGGTATGGATAAAACGATTTCCATAGAAAATGTACTTCAGGCAAAAAAATTGGTAGAATCCGGAACTTTCGAACAAAAAGGCAGTTCTCCTCTTATTCTGCCCGGTCAGTCCGTCTCCTTTAAGTTCTCCGCGTCCTATGGTCAAACGGTCAGTTTTGCTGCGATGTATGGTTATTCCAATGATCTTTTCTTTGCACCGGATAATCCAGGTATTGCCCTATATGATGACCAGAAAAAACCCATAGAAGGTGACGTTTCAGATCAGATAAGTCTTTGGGACAACGGCACCAGAGTGAATCAGGTTCCTGGTGCTACGGTAAATCTTCCGGGTGTCGCACAGA
The DNA here is from genome assembly GCA_035497555.1 of Arachidicoccus sp. Lineage (GTDB taxonomy): Bacteria > Bacteroidota > Bacteroidia > Chitinophagales > Chitinophagaceae > Arachidicoccus. Next base: position 7,666 of record DATJDF010000041.1, read on the forward strand.
CAAATGCTGTAAAAAAAGTCATCCAGAAGGATGCAGAAGGAAATACTTACTTAGCTGCCTCATCTTTGGTAAAAGCTACTTTGGTGTATAATGGTGATTCGTATTTTACGCTAACGCTGAAAAATACTTCCGGCGGCACAAAAAATGAAACCCCCTTAAGTCCGGGGGTATGGGCAATTTCTTATATTGCCGGTAGTGATTTATTGATGCCGGCCCCATTATATCAGGAGGGACAACCTACCGCAAACGGTCTGACCCCACTTGCAGAAATGGGTGATAATGCTGCGTTATCCAGTTATGTCAAAGAAAATACCGGGATATTTACGCCGCTTTCACCAGTACTCGTTGTCACGTACAAAGGTGCAGATAATCCTATTTTTAAAATCGGGCAGAAAGATCCGGGCAACGGATTAAAAAAACTTGCACAGCAAGGTGACGCCACTGATCTTGCTGCAGCCCTTAAAAAAATACAAGGCGTCAGCGGTGTCTATATATTGCCTGCAGAAGCTACAACAGTATTGCTTCCTGCCTCAGGCGGCCAGCCTGGTGGCAAGGTGACACAAAAACTCCATGTTGAAAAAGGAGATCATCTGGCCATCGCGACCATGTATGGATTTTCCAATGATTGGTTCTTTGCAGCTTCTGGCATTGACCCTTTAAAAACGGGCGACCATTCTGGGCTGGTTAAATTGTTTGATGATGGAACAGCAATGGACCAGTTTCCTGGTGCCGGAAATGCTCAGTTTAATTTAGGTGGTAATGTGATGGACAAAGAAAATAGCATCCAGCAGGTTCCTAATCCCAATCCCTTTACAACACTTCCCGCATTGACTGATTTGATAAAAGTGACGATTGAATAAGCAATCCTACCACTGTCCACCGATGATTAATCTCTAAATAAATCTTATACAATTCATAAAAAAAATAGAAATGACATTTGAAATTCCTACAAAAGAAGTAGTCTCGACTAAAAATCAAAAAATCTTTGATAAGCTTGAAACTTCCCTGGGGATGGTTCCTAACCTATATGCCATGCTGGCTTATTCAGATAATGCTTTACAGGCCTATATAAATCTGGAAAACAGCCCTTCGTCTTTATCCAAGCGGCAACTGGAAGTGGTTAATTTAGTGGTAAGTGAAGTGAATGGCTGTATGTATTGCTTGAGTGCGCACACTGTATTTTCAAAGCTAAACGGTTTTTCGGATCAGGAAATTCTGGAATTGCGTAACGCATCAGCCTCCTTTGACGCTTCTTTAGATGTGCTGGCAAAACTGTCTTACAGTTTAACCAAGAACCGTGGACATGTTGATCCGGAATTAGTAGATCGTTTCTTTGACGCGGGTTACACGAAAGAAAATCTGATGGATCTTATTATGATAGTAGGAGACAGGACGATCAGCAATATTTTACATGCGGTAACCAAAGCGCGAATAGACTTCCCGCTGGCCCCGGTTTTATCAATATAAGATATTAAGGTCATCTGTGAAGATGAGGCCGATCGCAGAAAGCTGCACAGGCAAATTTCTTGTAATAGCCTAATGCTTGGTTTCGGCTCTTTTTTATATCTTTAATAGATTAATAAGGCTTTGGAGAAGGTCAAATTGACTTTGACAGCAAATCTGCTTCTATTTCTTACGGGCGGATCAGGATGGCACCGGTCGGGATGATTAAGTGTCCGCATTTATCAAAAAATATAACATGGATCTTGAATTCAGCAATATAGCTACGGGGGGATTATTTCGGATGATCCTTGAGAGTACGGCATTAAAAGGTGCGGGTATAATGAACCGTGAAAAAAGCTCAATCAATACTTTTGTTATTAATAAGACAGCCACCGCCCAGGATGTAACAATCGATGAAGTTGTATATAAGATGCCGGGCTACAGTTTGCTGCCGCTGGTTGCCAATCAGCATTTCATTTTTGAGGATCCGCTAGCGCTGGTCGCCTGGCAATTTAACCGCGAATTTTACTGTATTGTTGATCATGACGCAGAGGTGGGCTGCGTCGGCTTTTTATTTTATGGTATACATCATCCATTGTTTATTTCGTTGTGTGCCGCTGATCTGACGGATATTAACATTATAGAGCAGTTAGTCAAAGAAGACATGCAGCAAAGAGACCGCATGCAGGGAGAAATGCTGCGGACACTTCTTAAGCGTCTGATTATTAAAAGTACCCGTATGGCAAAAGTTCAGACCAACAGTTATAATTTGTTGACGGATGAAAAATTTGATATTATTCGGCAGTTCAATCTCTTACTGGAGATACATTTTAAACAAGAACATGAGGTCAGTTACTATGCCTCCCAGTTGAATAAATCGCCTAAAACATTGACCAACCTTTTCCATATTGCAGGTTATCCTTCTCCATCCAGTCTTATTCATAAGCGAATCATTTTAGAGGCGAAGCGCTATTTATATTATACCAACAAATCCGGTAAAGAAATCGGTTATGAATTGGGATTTGAAAGCCCCGCACATTTTAGTCGTTTCTTTAAGTTAAAAAGTGGCAATAATCTGTCTGATTTTCGCAAAATAATGACCCTTTAAAAAAGCAATAAGAAAATGATTACAGCAAATAAGTATCATAAATGGGCGCCCCTGTTTATAAGAATTGTGACTGGATTTGGATTTATGGCACATGGCTGGGCCAAGATCAGTCGCGCAACGGGTGGTTTTGAAAAGCTTCTATCTCAGTCTGGCGTTCCATTTCCACATTTAGGCGCTATAATAGCGCCTTATGTCGAGTTCTTTGGTGGCCTTGCCGTCCTATTGGGGGCATTTGTCGTTATTGCCGCCTTGCCACTGATCATTACAATGTTGGTCGCTATGTTCTGGGTGCAGTCAGACTACGGCTTCAGTTCTGTAAATACTATAGGCCTTAACAGCCTTGGACCAAAATTTGGCCCCCCGGGTTATGAAATTAACTTACTGTATATTGGCAGTCTTTTGTCGCTTATGTTTTCGGGAGCCGGGAAGTGCTCAGTAGATGCCCTAAGACGGGATATTCATCAAAAAAGAATTGAAGTTGTAAGATCAAGGTCCTAACCGGTGAAAAATCACCAGTTTTACACAAATCTCTGACCCCGGTATCGTCCAGCAAGTTGTGCCCCTGTTTGCCAATTTACTTTGTTGCCCCATATATGCACTGGCTATATTTATGGATGTCCGTGGGAAGTCGTTTTATGGCTGCACAATGCAAGCTTTAAATTTATTTGCCTTCTAACTGCGATTTTCCGCTTTGAAACACTTCGGTTTTTGCATTTCGGCGGGCAATTTTCTACACAGTCTATTTAGACTTATTTTCTAAAATAATTTTGTTGACCAGGGGCTAACGCCCATTCGCATTGGTCTGTAAAGTCCTATCTATATATTATTAAATTAATACGAAAGTGTTAAAGAAAATATTTGAAAATTAAAAAATAATTCGTGAAATTCTTTTGCTAAATCGATTTATTAAATTAAGTTTGTCATCAATTAACAGAATATACCTCGACTGCATCATTAAAATACAATTGTTTTAACAAATGTGTTATAACAGTTATATGTTTAAGCTGAAAAACAATGCAGGGAGTATTCGAGATATAAAGGAATAATAACACGCATAATTTGGTATTGGAAATTGAGCAGCATTTTTAAAATCTTTAGGTATGGAAACGATAAACGTATTTACAGACATTGAACTATTTCAGCTATTTAAGCAAGGGAACAAACATGCCTTTGAAGAAATATACAACAGGCATTGGTCAAATTTACTTAAGGAAGCCTACCGGTTAATAGGTTCCCGGGCAGAATCAAAAGACATGGTCCAGGATATTTTTGTCTCCTTGTTCCAGAAAGCCGCACATATCGAGATTAAATTCTCCCTTAAAGCCTATTTATATCAGACGCTCAGATATAAAATCATTAATAGTAAAAGAGATAACCTGATCCATAGTTATTGTCATAATGAAATTTATCGAAGATCCATTTGCGAAAACGTTTTTTCTAATGAACTGGAAACAAAAGAATTATCTGCCAACCTCCATATGGCTATTGATGGATTACCAAAAAAATGTAAACAAGTCTTCCTGCTCAGTAGGGAAGGAGACTATTCTCATAAAGTCATTTCCCGAGAATTAAACATCTCAACTTCTACGGTTGAAAAGCATATTGGCAAAGCCCTTAAAATTTTACGTTTAAAACTCCACGGTAAAGAGCAAATCGCCTAATTTACAGCCTGAGGTTTTTATTAATTATTCGCCAGATTAAATCCATAAAGTTCTATCATTCAGCCATGATTACATTAATACCAAGACGATCTTCTCTTTATAAAGTCACCTGTTTTTTATTTATTTGGTTGATAGGGCATTATGGTGGCCTGGCCCAACAAAAGGGAAAAGACTTGGTAAGTTATGTAAACACATTGCAGGGCACCAATTCAAGTCCGGCCTATTCAACAGGCAATACCTATCCAACCATTGCGCTTCCGTTTGCGATGAATTTTTGGTCCCCGCAGACGGGTGGGAATGGCGACGGCTGGAAATACCGCTACGATGCAGATGCGATCAGAGGATTCGGGCAAACGCATCAGTGTAGCCCCTGGATGAATGATTATGGTGTATTTACCCTTATGCCACTTACAGGCAAATTAGAAGTGAATGAAGACAAGCGGGCTAGTAAATTTCAACACAAAAATGAACACGGCGGCCCGGATTATTATAGTGTTCGTTTTGATAACGGTATACTGACAGAGGTCAGCCCCACCACCAGGGGCGCTAATTTCCAGTTTTCCTTCCCGACAAAAGGAGACGCTTTTTTAGTATTAGATGGCTATACGGGTATAAGCGACTTTAAAATATATCCAAAAGAGCGCAAGATCACAGGATTTGTCAAAAACGGGTTATTTATCCCCGGGAACTTCAGGAACTATTTCGTGATGGAGTTCAATCAAAAGATCGAAGCTTATGGTATCTGGGACGGAAAATCAGGTGTGACGACTGAAGGCATCGACATGGTCTCTGGTGAGAAAAAAGGCATCTATGTTAAATTCAAAAAAGGGACAAAGTTAGATGTCAAAGTCGCTTCCTCTTATATCAGCCCTGAACAGGCTTCCCGAAATCTTGCAAAGGAACTGAGTGGTAAAACTTTTGATCAGGTACGCGCTAGTGCGCGTCAGATCTGGAATAAAGAATTACGCAAGGTTGTGGTAGAAGGGGGTACTGATGAGGAAATGAAAACCTTTTATTCCTGCTTATTTAGATCCAGCCTGTTTCCCTGTAAGTTCTATGACCTGGATGAAAATGGTGAACCTTATTATTATAGTCCCAATGATGGTAAGATTCATGCGGGGTATTTTTATACAGATGACGGCTACTGGGATACCTTCAGAGCAAAATTTCCATTATATAATATCCTCCAACCAGAAATGCAGGGCCGGTATATGAATGCCATACTTGCTGTGAAGCGGGAGTGTGGTTGGTTACCTTCCTGGTCTTTCCCAGGGGAAACCGGTGGCGTTATGATTGGTAACCACGCTATTTCGCTGCTGGCAGATGCCTGGATGAAGGGTATTCATACGTTTAATCCAGACAGTGCATTAAATTATTATCTCCATGAAGTTAGGGGGTCCGCCCCCGATGGCCGCTTTGGCCGTAAGGATTGGAGTGATTATTTTGTTTTAGGCTATATTCCCTACAAAAACGGAGAAGTTGGCTCAACAGCTAAAACACTGGAATACTGTTATGATGATTTTTGCGCTTATCAATTAGCAAAGGCCACGGGTAACACCTATTAC
>DATJDF010000042.1:0-3589 GCA_035497555.1 Arachidicoccus sp.
TGCACCCGGCAAATGGACGGTAAAAGAAGTAATACAACACATTATTGATATGGAGCGCGTCTTCGCCTACAGGGCATTAACCATTGCCAGAGGCGATCAGCAGGCACTTCCAGGAGCAGATCACGATCTTTTCTATCTGCACCAGCGTTCGAATGCCCGACCATTTGATGACCTTAAAGAAGAATTTACCGCGATGCGTTATGATCATAATATCCTTTTTAGATCCTTTGACGGAGAGGCACTTGCGGCGACTGGCAGCGTACTGGGCAATTTAACCACTTGCAAATCATGGATATATGCCAGCTATGGGCATGGATTGCACCATGTGGGCATCCTAAAAGATCGGTACAATATTAAATAATTACCATCAAGCAGCAAAAGAGGAGTAATATCCAATATCCCCGCAAAAAGCGGCTATTGCTCTTTTTATTTTCAAAAGAAATGTTAATTAAAAGCCAAAATCATGAAATAATTCGCAACGCAATCGATTGAGTACGGATTTGTTAACAACTTGTGTATAGCGGAATGTAAAATCCTATTATATTTAACCTAACAAAATTTAACGCAAAGTTTATAATTGGCTTATAAGAAATTAAAATGGTTACCAGATGAGTATAAAAAACAGTATACGGTTTGTGGAATATTCCAGCGTATTTGTACTTGGAGCTTTCTTACTGATGGTATTATCACTCGTCGGTTCAGAAGATGCAACGGTCCATATTAATTTTTGGTTACTGGGCGCCTCAGGGGTTTTATTTTTAATTTATTTATTCAAAGACAAAATCATTCAATTCAGGGTTGGGCGTTCCAAGTATAGAAATCTCTTCTGGCAGGTGATTGAAAAAATCCATTTGACAGAAAATGTGGTTATGGAAGATACGGTTCAGCCGGGTAACCAAGTGACCAGACTAACTGGTGAGACCTCTGAAGGAATTGATAATTTTATTAAGGAAAATGGATTGAGTACAAGGGTAGGCAAGCGGCGTACGCAGGAATTTCTAATTTGGACTGTGATTATATTATTTCTTCTTGTCATTATCAGTGTACGGCAGTTCTTCACCATGGATGGCAGTAATACGACTTTACTGCTTATATTGGGTATTATGTGTATTGCCTTCGGGTATATATTCGGCAATTTCAGATTTGGAAACGTTAAAGAGATCTCCATTGAATTTACCCAAAAGGCGCTTGTAATAAAAGATAAAAGTATTTCCTGGAACAGTGTTATTGACTGGCAGTATAACCGCAGGGATGTGACCAATAATGCAAGCATCACTATTTTCTATTTTAATACTTTTCTGGATGTGGAATCTATCAATATTGAACTTTTCCAACTGAATATCCGTAAAATTGATCTTGTACTTTTGCTATCACATTTCAAAGAAAAATACGGCAGAAATATTTATTGAGGTTAATTTGATTTAATGCTTTGTTAAAATGCTCCCTAAATGGGAGCATTTTTATTGTAAGGTCCTTATTATGAATGTTAAGCGGTCATCATCAGCAAAAATCAAACCATTTTTGAAAATAAAACAATTCATTTAGAAATTTAAAGGCAATTCATTGTATTTTTGATCCATATTTAATACATTTAGAAGTATTATAAAATTTGAGGAAAAAGTATGGCATTAAGTCAAACGATTCAACAGAAGCTGCTTCAGAAATTATCGCCGCAACAGATTCAGTTAATGAAACTGTTGCAAATTCCCACAGCCAATCTTGAAGAACGTATCAAGGAGGAGTTGGAGGAAAACCCGGCGCTGGAAGAAAGTAATGAAGAAGACGGCCCGGAGGAGATAGAAGAACAGCAGGAAGATTTCGAGAACGCCGAAGACGAATTCGAGTTAGACGGCTCAGAGGATCAGTATGAAAATATTGATATTTCTGAATACGTCAGCGAAGGAGATGATGAAATCGCGGACTACCGTTTAAAAGGTGATGGCTATACTGAAGCAGAAGAAAGGCAGAATATTCCTTTTAGAGTGGAGAATAGTCTACATGAGACCCTGAGTAACCAACTCGGGATGCTTTCACTTAGTGAAAGTGAATTAGTCATTGCAGAGCAAATCATCGGCAGTATAGACGACGACGGGTATATACGTCGGGAGATGTCAGCTATCGTCAATGACCTCGCCTTCCGACAGAATGTGGAGACTAGTGAACAGGAAGTAGAATCTATTATACAGAAAATACAGCAATTCGATCCTGCCGGCATCTGTGCACGTGATCTACAGGAATGCCTGTTATTACAGTTAAATCGTTTAGGTACCGAATCGGATGAAAATACACAGGTGGCCATCCAGATCCTGACCAGATACTTCGATGAGTTTACCAAGAAGCACTATGAGAAGATTCAGCGGGGCCTGTCAATTACAGAAAATCAGCTCAAAGGAGCCATTACCTCCATTGTACGATTAAATCCTAAGCCGGGCGGGAACGTTGGAGAAGTCAATAAAGCACTTAGTTATATTGTTCCTGATTTCTTCATATTCAATAATAACGGTGAACTGGAACTATCGCTGAATGCCAAAAATGCGCCTGATTTGCGCATTAGTGACGGATATAGAGACATGCTTAAAGACTATGATCGCGGCACCAAAAAAGATAAAAGGCAAAAAGAGGCGGTGCTGTTTATCAAACAGAAAATTGATTCCGCCAAATGGTTTATTGATATGATCAAACAGCGTCAGCATACGCTTTTAAGCACCATGGGTGCCATCATGGAATATCAGGAAGAATTTTTCAAAACAGGCGATGAGACGACCCTTAAGCCAATGATTTTGAAAGATATTGCAGAAATGATTGATCTGGATATCTCTACTGTCAGCCGGGTGGCCAACAGTAAATTTGTTCAAACAGAGTTTGGTACTTACAGACTGAAATTTTTCTTCAGTGAATCGCTCAGTACCGACAGTGGGGAAGAAGTAAGTACCCGTGAAGTTAAAAAAATCCTAAGTGACGTCATTGATGCTGAGGACAAACAAAAGCCTTACAGCGATGAACGTCTTACCGATATATTGCAGGAGAAAGGGTACAATATTGCCCGAAGAACTGTTGCCAAATACAGGGAGCAATTAAACATTCCGGTCGCACGCTTAAGAATTCAATTATAATATGGAGGAAAATGTAATCAGCCGGCAGCCGCAGTATATAAGAATCCCGGCTAAGCTGCTCTCTTATGTATGCCATCCTCTATTTGTACCCACTTACCTTTTTATTTGGATGCAATACCGTTTCCCCTTTGAATTCATCGGGTTGAGTGGTCACGAATTACTGATGCGGGAAATCGGCCTTTTTGTCACCACAGCTTTTTTTCCTGCTTTCACCGTTTTTCTGCTGTGGAAGCTTGGCTTTGTCAAAAGCATCATGCTTCGTTTTCAGAAGGAACGGATTGTTCCCTATATCGCCATCATGATTTATTACTGGTGGATGTGGTACCTCAGCAGAAGTTTTACAGATCAGGCTTCAGCGCTGAAGTTTTTTTACTTTGGGATATTCATTGCGACAATACCGGCCCTTATTTTAAATAATTTTGTCAAAATCAGCATGCATGCCATGGGTATGGGAGGTGCTGTTACGGCTATAATCC
>DATJDF010000043.1:0-4238 GCA_035497555.1 Arachidicoccus sp.
AAAGAATATCTCACTGATGGCATTCGCTGTATCTTTATCTACAGGTTTATTAGTAATGATAACACCGCCAAAAGCACTTTCCGGATCACCTGCTAATGCGCCCTCCCAGGCTTCTCTAAGCGTTTTACGGATAGCGATACCACATACGTTGGTATGTTTGAAAATCGCAAAGACAGGATCTTTTTCGCTTTTAAATTCCATGGCCAGCTGAACAGCTCCATCTACATCTACCAGATTATTATATGAAAGAGCCTTACCATTCAGCTGGGTAAATACTTCTTCAAGGTCGCCATAGAAACTGCCTTGCTGATGCGGATTTTCACCATAACGCATTATCTTTTGATTCTGAAGCGGGCGCAGAATAGTTCCATTAAAATAATTATTAATGACAATATCATAATTCATAGCCACTTCGAATGCCTTTGCTGCATAAGTGCGGCGTTGTTCCAGGGTAGTCTCTCCATTTTGCGCCTGGAGGATTTCTACCAGTCCGCTATAATCTTCCTTGTCTGCAATAACGACTAAATCACGATGGTTTTTACCAGCAGCACGGATCATGGACGGACCTCCTATGTCAATCTTCTCAATAATGCGTTTCTCCTCATCCGTTTCCTTTAATGTTTCTTCAAAAGGATATAGATCTACAATGACTAAATCAATTTCAGGGATTTTATATTCTACCATTTCCTGCATATCCTGTGCATTTTCCCTTCTAGCCAAAATACCGCCAAAAACACATGGGTGCAATGTTTTTACCCGGCCTCCTAAGATGGAAGGATAGCTGGTAAGGCTTTCAACCGGCACACATTCAATACCCAGTTCTTCAATGAACTTCTGGGTCCCACCCGTTGAGTAAATCGTTACATTTTGCTCCTTCAGGAGTTTGACAAGGGGAGCCAGCCCATCTTTATAAAAGACGGAGATCAGTGCAGACTGAATTTTCTTTTGCATAGTATTTTATTTGCTGGCAGCGGATATGGATTTGGAAGTTACATTGCTGCCATGAGAAACTAATAGAATGCAAATTTACGAGGTCTGAACCTTATTTCAAGGGGCAATTTTCCACAGTATTGCACCAACAAGTGCAAAACATCAAAACAGATGCTGCATTACCCCAAATAAGTAAGGTCTCCTTGTGGGGAGACCTTACTTATTTCTTAACTTTCAAAACTATACTAATGAAAAAAACTTCAGTTTATTACGAGCATTCCATAACCTTTTAAAATTACTGGCCAGGAATTGCCGGAATCTCTTCGCTTCTCTCGAATCCAACTAAAAATTAGCTTAGATTCTGAAGTGGGAGAACGCTTTATTTGCGTCAGCCATACGATGCGTATCTTCTTTCTTTTTGAAAGCAGCACCTTCACCCTTGCTGGCAGAAATAATTTCATTGGCTAACTTGTCAGCCATTGTTTTCCCGTTTCTTTCGCGGCTAAAGCGAACCAACCATTTAATGCTCAAAGAGATCTTACGATCAGGACGAACTTCGATAGGAATCTGGAAAGTTGAACCACCGATTCTGCGGCTACGAACTTCTACTGAAGGCGTAACGTTAGCTAGTGCTTTCTTCCAAATTTCATAACCATCATCATTGGTTGTTTTAGACACTTTATCAATAGCGTCATAAAATATGGTAATAGCCGTGCTTTTTTTACCGCTCCACATTAAGTTGTTTACAAAACGGGTAACCATTTTGTCATTGAAACGAGCGTCGGGCGCTAAGGGGAGCTTTTTGGCTTGTGATTTTCTCATCTTTATCTACGATCTTCTTTTAATCAATTATTTTTTAACCTTTTCCTTCTTTGCACCGTATTTGGAACGGCTCTGTTTACGGCCTTTTACACCGGCTGTATCGAGGCTACCACGAACAATGTGATAACGTACACCTGGAAGGTCTTTAACCCTGCCACCGCGAAGCAATACGATAGAGTGTTCCTGAAGGTTATGGCCTTCACCAGGAATGTAGGCAATCACCTCAATCTTATTGGTTAAACGCACTTTAGCAACCTTACGTAAGGCTGAGTTTGGTTTCTTGGGCGTGGTGGTATAAACACGCGTGCATACGCCACGACGCTGCGGGCAACCGTCTAACGCTCTTGACTTGCTCTTGGCTTTGATGGTTTCGCGGCCTTTTCTTACTAATTGTTGTATTGTAGGCATTCTAAATACTTAATGTTTTTTTACGGATTGCAAAGGTAGTTATATTATTTTTACTTTTCAAAATTTTATCCGATAATTATTGCTTTTCAGATATCCACATCGGTGTATAACCTATATTATGTCCTTTGAACAAAATTAATTACAAATGACCATATAATATATAACAAAAGGAGAAAAATAGCTGATTAATAAATATATAATTTTAATTAAATATATAACTGATGCATATTAAACTAGATATTCTCAACTGTATCTTTGCCCGAGCTCATCATTTTTTGCCATTTTGCAGGAAAAGATATTAAATACACTCATCTTGATCTTGTTTTGTAGGTCTGCTTTTTATTTTTCGCCAAAGGCAGTTGATACACAAATACTTGCGAATTGCCTGCCTATGGAAAGGTTTTGCCCAGAAAAAACCAATTGTGTCTTTTTATCAGGCAATTTCTTAATTTCACCAGATTGAGCCGTAGTCAACGGACATTCACCTTTGTAATAACAACTAATTTACATGCGAAAATCACTTATTATCTGCGTTTTATCATTATTTCTGCTGAGGATTCAATCTGTTCACGGACAATCTTCCGCAAATCGATTGAAAGAAAATAGCCAATATAGTGGCGCCAAGGCTGCGGAAAAATTGTATAAGGTAATTTACCAACTCGATAGCAATGAGCCCAAAATTATAGAAAAAACGATACGAAATATAAATAATGCACTGAACGATCCCAGATTGAAAGGGAAATTAAAAGTGGAGCTAATTGCTTTTAGTGGGGGAACGGATGCCTACCTGAAGTCAGGACCTTATGAGCAGGCAATCAAAACCTTGGTCCAAAATGGAGTATTAGTGGCCCAATGCGCCAACTCTTTAAAAGAGCGTGGCATCACCAGAGATAAATTATTTGATTTTGTCGCGATTGTCCCGAGTGGGAATGGCGAACTGATCATTCGTCAGGCTGACGGTTGGAGCATCATAAAGCCCTAGCTATGGTTAATGGCAATTCAGGGCGCAGTAGTCGGTTATTCTGAATGTTTTTTGCCCAACCAGGAGTCAATGACCTGACTCAGGCGGCCTGATTCATTTAATTTTAGTAATTCAATGTCTAGTTGGTGCATAATCTTATTGTTTAATGGCAGAGCGATACCATATCCACCACGTCCAAAGGTTTCTCTGGAAACTGCCACCTCATCATCCGGATGCTTTTTAAAATAATAGAGCAGTTCCGGCCGGTCAAAAACAACAGCATCCACTTTTTTTTCCTTCAATAAGTCATATCCCTCTTTGAGGGTTTGTATCCCGACGATTTTACCTCCATAATCCTCGGTCAAATCATCAGCCGGGGAATCTTTGACCACTGCCACCCTCTTGCCCGTCAGTTGATCCAGATTTATAATAACGGATGAATTCATTCCCGTAAGCGTCAATGTACTGGCAATACCAGCCACCATAGTAGTGGCAAAAATGATGGAAATAACCATCCAAATGCCAGCAATTAATCTTCCCCAAAATGTGATAGGGGCCTTATCTCCATAGCCAGTGGTGGACATAGTCACAATAGCACACCACATACCATTAGCAATACCTCTCGCTGGTAATCGGGGGAATTGTTCCTGATTGCGCTCCCGTTCCACTAACCAGAAAAGTGTTCCCACGATCCCGAGAATACAAATAAATATAAAGGCGGCAGCAAAAAACTTTCTGGTGAAAAATGGCTGAACGCGCTCCCACATGGTGGGTTCTTCTGTTCTGGACAAAATTGAATTTCCGGAATAGAAATAAGGTTGAGAAAACTGCATTTGAACAGCCCGGTCAGAAGTGATGCTCACCGGTCCGGTAACCGCCTGGAGTGTACCCGCTTCCATGGCTTCAAGTGCCGTTGGGACATCGGTAAAAAACACCAGAGAATCCCTTATATCCAGATCGGATGCCAGAGATTGCCAGACTTCAACGGCAATACCTTCTAAGGCATCTCCATGCTTTATTACAAATGGTGCATCACCAGCCACTCCAACTATGAATGTCTTAGGTGGTGCGGGTGCAGATGTTCGCTCATTTTGCGCAAATAATTGTCCAAAAGAGT
>DATJDF010000044.1:0-10924 GCA_035497555.1 Arachidicoccus sp.
AGGATGCAGCGGATCTTCTAAGGCAATACAGGCGAGAATCTGCTGTTCATCCATAAAATAAACTAGGGTCGACGAGGGATGTTCTTTTTGGAAGCAGGCCAACTCGATTGAAGACGTGGTCCTGTTGTCGATGCCCCTCGCGGTAAGCATCCGCTCATTGCCTACAAAATAACTGGCATTGCCAAAACGGCCCTGAATACCCTGGCCCGGAACCAATTCACTATGGTCCAGCGATGTAGAAACCAACGCTTTCCCTGAAGCCGAATCCTGATCCAAATACTGGATGATAGCCGGTGCAAGCGGGTGCTGAGAGGCCTTTTCCAGCGCTGCCAACATTCCCGGATATGCCGGTTTTTTTGCCAGCCATATCAAGTCCTTTACAATTGGTTTACCCAGCGTGAGGGTCCCGGTTTTATCAAGCACCACATCTGTAATCTTAGCCGCCACCTGGAGACTTTCTGCATCTTTTATCAACATGCCTTTTGATGCAGCTTTGCCAATACCCACCATAATGGCGGCTGGGGTGGCCAGTCCTAAAGCACAGGGACAGGCAATAACCAGAACGGTAACAAAAGCGATCAACCCCTGTGTAACACCGTTATTCCCACCCAGTATCCACCAGCAGAAAAAACTGGCCATGGCAATAAGGATGACGAAGACTACAAACCTGGCTGCAATTTTATCTACCAGGTGTTGAATAGGAGCCTTACTTCCCTGCGCCTCTTTCACGAGTGCAATGATTTTTGCCAGGACTGTGGTCGATCCAACCTGCTCCGCCACCATTTCAAAGGCACTCGCCTCATTAAGTGTCCCTGCAAACACAGGATCTCCGGGAGTTTTCTGCACCGCAGCAGGCTCCCCGCTGACCATACTTTCATTGATAAAAGGATGGCCGCTGCTGACTCGGCCATCCACTGCCACTGCCTCACCGGGTTTCACCAACAGCCGGTCGTTTTCCCGGATGGCCGACACCTCAATTAAGCGGTGTTCCCCGGCGACCAGCAGGGTGGCTGTCTGCGGTTGCAATCCTACCAGTTTTTTGATATCTGCAGCGGTGTGATTACGTGCACGCGCTTCCAGCAATTTACCCAATAACACGAAACTGATGACTACTGCCGCAGATTCAAAATAAACGTGATCCGCCAAGCCTCTGTCCAGCCAGAATTCCGGTAGTAAAGTCAGTGCTACACTGTACAGATAGGCTGTGCCTGTGCTAAGAGCGACCAAAGTGTCCATATTCGCCTGACCCAGCAATAAGCGCTGGTAAGCGCCAATAAAGAATTGCCGTCCAAAAACAAAAAGTACCGGGGTCGCGAGTAGCCACATCCAGAAAGCTGCCTTAGGGATATCCGGTAGCCACATGGAAATAATCATCAGTGGAATACTCAGTGCAGCGGACCAGAGCGTACTGCTAAGAAGCTTCTGGTAGTGGTCAGCTGATCTGGCATCAACTGCTGCCAATCCGGCCTGGCCTTCCTCCAGGACAAGATCGTAACCCACCGAGCGTACAGCGGTCTGCATGGCTTCCGGAGTTATTAGATCAGGATCAAACCGGACTGCCACGCTGCTGTCAGCGTAATTGACAGATGCCATTTCAACACCCTGCTGGCTGCCAAGTATAGATTGCACACTGGCTGCGCAAGAGGCGCATACCATATTGAGTACTGGTAAGGTTCTGAGTATATTAGCGCCCTTTTTAAGGGAAGTAGTTGTAGTATCCATTGTCTGTGATTTGATTAGACAAAGATCCTACAGATCTCTTGGGTGATTGTTACAGTTTTCAGGGAAAATCTTACATGATTTTCAGTAAAACCCAATGATATCACTCAGCAGGGGGACTGCATTACAGATCAGTCAGAAATTTGCGTTTCTGCTGCTTTATTTTCCGAAAATAGGAGGGGGTTAAACCGGTTACTTTTTTGAACTGGTTGCTCAGGTGTGCTGTGCTGCTATAACCCAGGTTAAAAGCAATCTGGTTAAGGGTTAATTCATCATACACCAACAGTTCCTTGACAAATTCAATTTTCTGTGCTATAAAATATTTTTCAATTGTCTGGCCTTCTGCTTCAGAAAAAAGGGCACTGAGATAATTATATTCATAATGGAGTTTGCCGGACAGAATCTGGGAGAGGTTCCGCTCTGGTTTGTCACCACCAGACTGGCGCGCCAGCTGGATAGCCGTGTTCTTGATGGATTCAATCAGACGGCCTTTCTGGTCATTAATAATTTCAAATCCAATGCTGTTTAGTTCATCACTGAGCAGCGAGAGCGTCACCGAAGATAATTCAGCAGGTATATTTGCAGCGCCAAGTTCCACACTGGCGCCGGTAATGTGATTTTTTAGGAGTAAAGCTTGCACCGCCTGAACACATCGGGGACAGACCATGTTTTTAATGTGAAGTACCATTACGTATTAGCCCTTATTTGATTGTGCAAGTTACGATATGTTTTTTAATCTTCTTTTGTAGTACCCATTTAGACCTGGGCGCATTACTTACCGCCTATTTTCACTATTTTGCAGCTGAATATTTTGCAGCTCAAAACTGGATAGGCAGACTAGGCTGACCTGCAGGCTAAAAAACAAAAATTTGCAAGACCCGACCCGCATATTAACACAGTATTGGGGCTATCCCACCTTACGTGGTATTCAGGCGCAAGTAATCCAAGCTGTGCTTGAGGGCAGGGATGTCTTCGCTTTGATGCCCACTGGGAGTGGTAAATCCATTTGCTTCCAGGTGCCAGCCCTCATGCGCTCCGGGCTCTGCCTGGTTATTACACCGCTGATTGCACTGATGAACGACCAGGTGCAGCATCTTAACAGCAAAGGTATCGCCGCGGCCGCACTTCATTCAGGGCTATCCCGGCAGGAAACCCATCAGTTATATGAAGATCTTCAGATGGAGCAGTATACTTTTCTTTATGTTTCTCCTGAAAGGCTTGCTTCGGACCGGTTTTTAGATACCATAGCCAGTATAGAAGTTCAATTAATGGTGGTGGATGAGGCACACTGTATTGCCCAATGGGGGTATGATTTTAGACCTGCCTATTTAGAAATAGGTGCCTTACGTAAAAGAATCCCCGAGACACCTGTTATCGCCCTTTCAGCCAGTGCGACCCAGGAAGTTCAGTCAGATATTATTGATAAATTAGCCTTAAAGGAGCCGGCGCTTTTCCAACAGGATTTTCATCGGGCAAATCTCGCCTATCAGGTCGAATTTGGGACAGATAAGCAAGAGCTGCTTTTACAGTTGCTGAAAAATTACAAAGACGCTGGCAGTAGCGGGAGTGTATTGATTTATACCCGTAGCAGAAAAGCTGCAGAAGGCATCGCCGCCTTGTTGCAGACCCAGGAATATAGGGCAGATTATTATCACGCCGGGCTCAGCCAGGAACAACGCCGCGATAAACAGGCTGAATGGATGATCGCAAAGATCAAAATCCTGGTCTGCACCAATGCCTTTGGAATGGGTATTGACAAGCCGGATGTACGCTTAGTGATACATTACGGTCCGCCCGATCAATTAGAGAATTACTACCAGGAGGCCGGCCGCGCTGGCCGGGACGGTGCACCGGCAAAAGCCGTATTGCTCTACGGATCCTATGATCTGGATGAGTTGCGCAGATTACCCGCGTTGCGTTACCCCGAGTTTTCTGTCATCCAGCAGTTATATCAACACCTCGCTGATTATTTGCAGATCCCTGTAGGACTTGGCAAAGAACGTTTTTTTGAATTTCAGCTGTCTGATTTTGCCGAGCGGTTTAAATGGCGCCCTTTGCAGGTACACGGCGTATTGAAGGCCCTGGAACAAGCAGGACTGATCAGTTATTTCGAGCAGGTATTTCTGCCAGCCAAAGTAAAGCTGCATATTTCCCGCTCACAGCTGGCAGTTTTTACAGCGACCTTTCCGCGGTGGGAGCCCATTGCTGATTACCTTATGCGGAACTATGAAAATATCTTTTTGGAGCAGGTGACCATTAAGGAGTCAAAGATTGCATGGGCCCTTTATCTTAGTCAGGAAGAAGTGAAGCGTGGGCTCAGCTTTATGGCCAGCCAGGGGATAATACGCTATTTGCCGTCCCGCCATTCCCCACAGTTGTATTTTATGACCGGCAGGGCCCCCGCTGCTTTTTTAATATTTAATCACGTGCATTATCAGCGGCAAAAAGCACTCTTTATAGAGCGAATAGAAAATATGATCCGCTACTTGCAGGCTGATGGCTGCCGCAGCCAGATTATTGCGACTTATTTTGGACAGCCGCTTTCAGCAGATTGCGGTAACTGTGATAATTGTCTGGCAAAAATTAAGCAATAGGACTTGTATTAATTTTGAACTCAGGCTTATGCTCAGGCCTGGGCCATGATTTTCACCATCATTTCTTTTAATAAATCCGTGTCAGTAGCGCCGCCATTATCGATACCCACACTTTTCAGGTTATAGTGATGTAGTAATAATAGGATTTTATCAATAGGCGACGGACCGTACAGGCGTGCCGCTGCCATGTAATCTTTTGCAAAAAACGGATGGACGCCGAGGGCAGATGCAATCGCAGCCTCGTTACTGCCCGCACCAAACACCATAGAAGCCTTACTGAAAAAGTTATACAATGTGGGTAAAATAACCTGGATAGGTGCCGCCTTGGGATTTTTATCAAAGTACTGAATCATCAGCAGCACCCGGGGTAAATCCTTGGCCGCTACTGCCCGTTGTAATTCGAAAACATTAAATTCCTTACTAATCCCAATGTAGGTTTCAATATCATCCTCTGTAATCTGCCCTTTCTCGGATAAATTGACGATGAGTTTAGTGATTTCATTATCAATACGTCCCAGGTCATTACCGATATGCTCGGCGATCATGAGCACCGCTTTTGGAGTTATCGAAAATCCCCGCTGCTGTACCCGCTGTGTAACCCACTGCGGGAGTTGATTGTCATATATTTTTTTAGTGGAAAGCACTTCCCCGATTTTTTTCAGGGTCTTGGATAATTTGGTTCTTGCGTCCAGCTTTTTATCTTTATAACTGACAACCAGAACAGTAGAAGGCTGCGGTTTTTCAAAATAGGATTCCAGCTTAAGGATATCTTTCATGAATTGCGCCTCCTTAAGCAGCACCACCTGGCGC
The DNA here is from genome assembly GCA_035497555.1 of Arachidicoccus sp. Taxonomy (GTDB): domain Bacteria; phylum Bacteroidota; class Bacteroidia; order Chitinophagales; family Chitinophagaceae; genus Arachidicoccus. The sequence continues at coordinate 5,124 of DATJDF010000044.1, forward strand.
TCAGCAAACATCGGGAAGCGCTTGCAGGCATTGGCTACTTCGGCCCAGGCCGCATCCCGACCATAGAAAATGCTCAGATTAAAACCTGCTTCTGCTTCCGTGAGGAGGTGATGCTCAGCATAATCCATTACCTGATCGATGTAATAGGATTCCTCTCCTTCTAGCCAGTAAATGGGTTTGAAAGACCTTTTTTTCCAGTCATCGATAATTTTTTCTACAGACATGTCGCAAAAGTAAAAGAATATAACGTTTTATTTGCAGTCAATTTAACGAAAAGAAAGTTTTGGAGAATTTTTTAGCGTTTATTTTTGCGAATTAAAGATTTCTATTACTTTTATAGGCGGATGACGGCAGTTAAAAAAATATTTGGCCCCTTGATTCTAAGTGGCATTCTGCTCATCGTAAAGAATGTTTCTGCGCAACAGATATCCACAGCCCTACGTATAGGGCCGTACGATACCATACGCGTAGAACTGACATTTACCGATGAAGGGATACCAGTGCCCACCGGGGAACTCGAACCCTTTTACCTTTTTGCACAAATGACCGCCAAATGGCGAAAGTATTATCAGGCATGGGGCCGGCTTAAAAATGCAGTTTATGTAACTTATCCTTATGCCAAGGCCGCCGGTTCGGTTATTAACAATATTAACAATGAGCTTGTCGGGGTGACCAACAGACGCAAAAGAAAGAAAATCATCAAGAGCCATGAAAAAGAGCTGAAAGATAAGTTTTCGAGTAAACTCAAAAACCTGTCCGTCTACCAGGGAAAAGTACTTATGAAGCTGATTTACAGGGAAACAGGTAACAGCTGTTATGAGATTATTGATGAGTATAAAGGGGATTTCTCTGCAGTCGTATACCAGGGAGTCGCCCGGATATTCGGATCCTCACTCAAACAAACTTACGATGGCAGGGGTGAAGACCGCTCTATAGAAATACTGGCTCAACAGGCCGGGGCCTATTACGGATACTAAATTTAAGGTAGTATTTGGGCAAAATACGTTAACTTTGAGGCCGCTTTGCAGGTTTTCTGAACTAAATTTTTTTGATGAAAGTAGATATATTGGCTTTTGGTGTCCATCCGGATGATGTGGAACTGGGATGTGGTGGCGCCTTAATTGCTTCTGTCCGTGGTGGTAAAAAAGTTGCGGTTATAGATCTTACTAGGGGAGAGCTCGGCTCCCGGGGAACAGCAGAAACAAGAGATCAGGAAGCCCAGGCAGCTTCCCTAATTTTGAAGCTTAATGCGCGGGAAAACCTCCGCATGGCAGATGGGTTTTTCCAGATTAATGAAGAAAATACCTTTAAAGTTATCAAGGCTATCCGCAAATATCAACCGGAAGTTTTAATTTGCAATGCACCCAGTGACCGGCATCCGGATCACGGTCGAAGTGCCCAGTTGGTAAAGGAAGCCGCTTTCCTGTCCGGTTTAATTCGGATCGAGACTGAAGAGGAAGGGCAAAAACAGACCGCATGGCGGCCAAAGAATTTATATCATTACATCCAGGACGATTATATCGAACCGGATTTTATATTTGATATTTCGGATTCTTATAATGAACGCAAAGACGCAATTCTTTGTTATACCACTCAGTTTAATGTGGTGGCGGGCGACGGGGTCCAGACTTATATCTCCAAACCACAGTTTATGCAAAGCGTAGAAGCCAGAGCAACACTGTTTGGAAAAAGAATCGGCGCTGCGTATGGAGAAGGATATCTAAAAACAAGGGCGTTAGGCATCAATAGTTTTGATCGCTTCACCCTGTAAACAATTTTAAATAGCAGTTCACTCGGCATAAATAAATCGGTAAACAACAGCAGCATGGCAGCACCTAAATTTCCAAAAAACAACAGCTCTTTTCACGTTGAACTGAAAAACAGGATCAATGATTATTTTAAATCGACGGGTAAGAGCAGTACCGGCGGAATTCGCATTTTCAGTAAAGCGTTATTTCTGGTCGGAGCTTTGATATATTGTTATATCCAGGCCGTATTTTTCACTCCCGATAGTGTCGCATTATGCATCCTGCTTTGTGTGGCGATCGGCGCCCTGGTCTCCGGGGTGGGATTCAATGTCATGCATGATGGCGGCCATGGCAGTTTCAGTAAATCAAATACCATCAACAGAATCGCGGCCAACACCGCTGAGGTGGTAGGTGCCAGTCAGTTTATGTGGAACATGAAGCATAATATTATTCACCATGCCTTTACTAATATAGACGGTGTAGACGATGATATTGATGCTAGGCCATTTTTGCGGATGGCAGTTACCCAGAAAAAATACAAAATGCACCGGTTTCAGCATCTGTATTTTTGGGTCTTTTATTCTATTTTACACATCTACTGGACCTTACTGAGTGATTACCAGAAATATTTTACCAAAAAAATAGGTTCTACTCCGATAAAGAAAATGAAAACGGGTGATCATATCCGGTTCTGGTCCTTTAAAGCGGTGTACTATAGCTTGTTTATTGTGATCCCCTGGATTCAACTTGGATTTCAGGACTGGATTATCGGCTACCTGATCTTCAGCTTAACAGCCGGACTTATCCTGAGTCTGGTGTTCCAGCTGGCACATACAGTTGAAGAAACGGCCTTCCCGATACCGGATGTCTTTACAGGCAAACTTGCCGATGAGTGGGCTGTCCATCAACTGAAAACCACAGCAAATTTTGCCACACACAGCAAAATTATCTCCTGGTATGTCGGCGGATTAAATTTTCAGGTGGAGCATCATCTGTTCCCTAAGATTTCACATATTCATTACCCTGCTATCAATAAAATCGTAAAACAGGCCTGTAAAGAATATAATGTCACCTATATCGAATACAAACGTATGTATCAGGCCCTTATCTCACATGTGAGTTTTTTGAAACATATGGGCCATATTGCCTAAAAAAATGGCGTTGTTAAAAGTCAAAAATTAGGTTTTGCCGTTCGATTATTTGTCTATCTTTGTACTTCATTCATTAAAAAATAAATGTCATGGGAGATATTGGATTTTCAGAAATTTTATTGATCGCTGTAGTGATCCTCGTATTATTTGGTAGCCGTAAGATTCCGGAATTCATGCGTGGATTAGGAAAAGGCGTACGGGAATTCAACGATGCTAAAGACAGCGTTCGTAAAGAATTAGAAGAAGGAATGAAAGATAAGGACAATGCAAAAACAACTGTTAAGTCTGTAGAAACTATCGAGCCCGTTACTGAAAAATAAGCGGTGTTGCTTAGTTTGTATTTTCTCATAAATTGTATTGGCTTTAATACCTGTCCGCTAAGTGATTTGTAATTGCAAGTATTTACGAACATGGGGCAGGTGGTTATATACTTTCAATTGACCCCTATAGGGCGTCTTAAACTTCTGTAGTTCTGTTTAGTTTTACTTCCATTCAAAAATATCAAGATGATTTACAGCATCAACGCACCAGTTGCGAGGAGGCTGTAAATCATTTTTTATGGGCTATCCGGAAACATGATTCCCTCAATGCCTTTTTAGAGGTGTATGAGAAAGAAGCCCTGGAAAGAGCCCGGGTTTTAGATAATGAACGCGCTGCGGGTCGCCCGCAGGGTGCACTACACGGCGTTGTCGTCGGTCTGAAAGACGTGATCAGTTATCAGGACCATCTTTTAGGTGCCGGTTCAAAAATCCTCGAAAATTATACTACTATATATAATGCTACTGCTGTTGACCGGCTGTTGGCTGCAGGTGCTATTATTATTGGCCGGCAAAATTGTGATGAATTTGCGATGGGTAGCAGCAATGAGAACTCAGCCTATGGTCCGGTTTTAAATGCGGCAGATACTACCCGTGTCCCAGGCGGCTCCTCTGGTGGATCTGCTGTGGGTGTCCAGGCAGGTTTATGTATGATAAGTCTTGGTAGTGATACCGGTGGTTCCGTCCGCCAGCCTGCAGATTTCTGCGGGGTCGTAGGGCTGAAGCCGTCTTATGGGCGGATTTCCCGTTACGGACTGATTGCCTATGCTTCCACCTTTGATCAGATCGGCATCTTCTCTAAGAATGTTCAGGACGCAGCTTTGGTTCTGGAGATCATAGCAGGTTCTGATGATTTTGACAGTACTGTCAGCCAGGAACCGGTTGAGAATTATAGTCAGGCACTTCAAACAGCAGACAAGCATTATAAAATAGCTTATTTCAAAGAAGCGCTTGAGCATCCCAGTCTGGATCCGGAGATCCGAACAGCAATTTATGGACTGATCGACCGTATTCGCGCGGCAGGCCATGAAGTAACGCCTATAGATTTTGATTTATTAGATTATGTCGTCCCTACCTATTATGTATTGACGACTGCAGAAGCTTCCACCAATCTATCACGGTATGACGGCGTCAAATTTGGGCATCAGACTAAGGCTTCTGTCGATGATTTAACAATGTTTTATAAGAAGAACCGTAGTGAAGGCTTCGGAAAAGAGGTAAAAAAAAGAATAATGTTGGGTACATTTGTTTTAAGCGCTTTTTACTTCGACGCCTATTTTGCTAAAGCACAGCAAATTAGGCGACTACTTTCCAATAAATCCAAAGAAATATTTTCTCAGTATGATGCTTTAATTTCCCCTACAGCACCCAGTATTGCCTTCAAATTAGGAGAAAAGACACAGGATGCAACGGAAATGTATCTTGCTGATATCTATACCGTTTTCGCAAATCTGGTGGGAATTCCCGGTATTTCGTTGCCATTATTCCACACTAATTCTGGCATACCTTTTGGTGTACAGGTGATGTCAGATCATTTAAAAGAGTTATCTTTATTAACTCTTTCAGATCAATTGATGCAATTAGAAGGCAAACATTAAGCACTTAATACACACTATCCTCTAATAATCAACTTCTTTGCATCCGGTTTTATCTCTTGAGATATGGCCGTTCGAAATTAAATGCAAACAGCATTTTTTTCTTAGTTACCCTGTCCCTGCGTGACATCATGCATCTACAGGATTTTGTATATAACGAAAAAAAAATGAATGAAGCGAAGTTCACATGCTCGGTTTAAGGAAAATTTTTTGACATTGACAGGCGTCAAGTACATCCTCGGTTTATTGCTGATGATGGGATTTGCTGCTTCTATCATGTCATTTACCAGCTATAACAGCGGTAGTTTACCTGCGCCGGGAAAAGATACCAAACTGAAAGCAAAGGCGGGCCCCAAGGGTTTTGTTTCACTGCTGCCCAAAACCAAGCCGGTTACATTAGACCCTAATACAGAAGGCATTAAACCAGCTACCATTGATATTTCCGACGTAAAAGTGGATTTGAATTCAAAAGTGGAGAAATTTGCGGACAATTATATCCGCAGGGAGTATACGGACCTTACCCGCATGAAAACTTCCGCTAAGAAGATGTTTGCGACCATGGACCGGATTCTGGAAGAAAATGATTTACCGACTGAATTAAAATATATTGCCGTGATAGAAAGCAGCCTGAAAGCGCACACAAGAATGAGTTCTGGTGCATTGGGCTACTGGCAGTTAATGCCGGATGAAGCGGTTCGTTACGGATTACTTAAAAACGGGCATGATTACCGTACAGATTTAGTAAGGAGTACTGAAGCTGCTTCAAAGCTTCTGACCTCACTGCATAACCGCTACCATGACTGGTTGCTTACCATTGCAGCGTATAACGCTGGCGTTGGTGGAGTTAATAGAGCAATCAAGAAGGCTGGAGGAAGCAAGGATTTCTGGAAAGTACAGTATTATTTACCAGAAGAGACCCGTAATCACGTTAAGAAGTTTATCAGTACACATTATTTTTTCGAGGGCAGCGGTGGTATAACAACCATGAGT
>DATJDF010000045.1:0-2380 GCA_035497555.1 Arachidicoccus sp.
CGGAGAGTTCCCAGCCTTCATCCCGGTTTTTATAGAGTCTTGAATAGGAACAAAAGGCACAGGTAAAAACGCAGACATTTGTGGGCTCGATATGGAAATTCCGGTTAAAATAGGTTTTATCCCCATGTTTAAGCTCTCTGACATAATTAGCCAGGCTACCCACAAATCCAAGTGATCCTTTCTCAAATAAGGTTATGCCGTCCTGAAAACTAAGTCTTTCCTGTTGTAGCACTTTCTGCCCGATACGTTTTAGATCTGCATCCGACTCGGTTTCAACAAGATACTTTACACCACTTTGCATTAATTCAGCCATTTACTTCAGGTTTAGGGCACAAATTTACGCTATAATGCCTAAATCCATGTTCCGGAAAGCATAAAATTAATGTTTAGACACGGTTTTAGGAAGTGAATCAGTCAATCTAACAGATGCTGCTCTACGGCCAGCCGGATCAGGGCAGCCGTATTATTTACTTCGAGCTTCGTGAGCAGATTCTTTCGATGACTATCCACCGTCAGTGGGCTTATAAACAGTTCCTGCCCGATTTGCTGGTTGGTTTTGCCATCCGCAATCAACTGCAATACTTCTTTTTCCCGCTTGGTTAAGGCCGGAAGTGCACCCGCTTGTAGTGCAGCGGATGGCTTGAGAATGTGTTCCATGGAAAGGCTCAGGTAAAGCTGTCCATCCAGTACTGTTCGAAGTGCTTTTTCGATTTCCTCAATAGAAGCACTTTTAATCAGGTAACCGGAGGCTCCATTATCCAGCATACGCAATATATAACTTCGATCACTGAATGTACTGATCCCTACAATACGTGTATCAGGAAATTCTTTTTTGATTTTCTTACATAGATCTATTCCGTTGATATCAGGCAAATTGATATCCAGTAGTACAATATCGATCGGTTTTTTTCTAAGGATCGCCATTGCATCGAATGCATTGACTGCAGTATCTGTGACTTCAATAAAATCCAGTTGTGCCAGCAATTGTTGCAAACCGGCGATCACCATTGGGTGATCATCTACAATCAGTATTCCGGGTAATATTTTTCTTGACATATGCATAAATTTAAATACTGGGGCCTTCAATATGAATACTTGTTCCGGGCTTTAGATGCGGATCCTTACCTTCATCTGAGCTGACGGAATGGATATCTACAGTTGCACCAAGAAAGTCTGCCCTGGCGTTAATATTGTGTAATCCGGCACCTTCTTTTGCTCGGGAACTATCGGGGTCAAAACCGACGCCATCGTCTTCTACCGTTAAACTGAACCGGTCATTTTCAAGCATTAACTGAATGAGCGCCTGGCTGGCATGTGCATGTTTGATGACGTTGTTCAGGAGTTCCTGTACGATCCGGTAGATAACTATTTCTATGTGTTGTGGTAGGCGTTTTTCTTTTGAGTTGTCCACTGCATAGCATTGAAAATGGACCTTTAATTTTCCACTCAGGTGAATGTTTTCGCAGTAGTTTTCCAGGGCCTCTTTTATCCCGAATCTTATAAGGGCTTCCGGCATCATGTTATGTGATACGCGTCTGAGTTCTGCAATGGACAGATCGAGCTGACGAAGTACATTTTCAATAGACTGGGCGCTGGATTCACTGATCAGCATATTTCCTTTTATTGAAGACAGTGAAAGCTTTACCCCTGATAATAATCCACCTACGCCATCATGCAGATCCTTGGCCAGTCGACTGCGTTCCTGTTCCTGCCCTTTTAGTAAGGCTTGCATGGTAACCAACTGACGTTCTTTTTCCAGTTCAGCAATCCGTTGTTCCTTTAATAAATCCTGTTGGTGAAGCAAGTGATGTCTATGCTGGAAATTCCGGTATACCAATCCACCTATCAGTGCAAATAAAAGGAGGCCGGCGCCGAGTAATAAATTGGTATGGTTTTTTTGATCAATTGTCCGTTTATTTTTTACGATGGCCAGCATCTGAGTTGTGATCTGGTTATCCTTCTGGGCTGTACGATATTTTGTTTCAAGGCTGTGTATGTATTGCTCTTTGGCCGCGTTGGAGAGCAGGTTATTTATAGAATCATAACGCTCCATATAGCTCAAAGAGGCCTGATATTGTTTTTGCGATTTGCGTATTTTTGCCATAAGCAGATAGCTGTCTTTCAATACCTCCGGTACCGGAACTGTCAATGCCTTTTGAATAGCGAACAAAGAGATTTTTGTCGCACTGTCTATATCCTTATTATGAAAATACGCATCTGCTAACGTGCTGTTTAAATAAGCCAGCATGTAGGCGGAGAGTGCCGTTTGGTTATCCTTTAAAGTTTGTTGCAGTAGTTGAATTGCTGCAGTATAATTTCCCTGCTGACCATAAATGGAGGCCGTATTTGTAATAGCACGGAGCCTCACCTGGGCAAAGAT
>DATJDF010000046.1:0-3022 GCA_035497555.1 Arachidicoccus sp.
AAAAGCTGCCTTCCATGGGAAATTCAATAACTGAATTTCCCATGGAAGGCAGCTTTCTTTTTACACCCCTCGCCGAAACTAGTTTCCCGTCAATAAAAATCCAATACTATAGGAGAATTTTCTTAATTTATAGACAGCCTGGTTGTATTCATATTCATCTCCTATCCTTTTATTTTTTACACTCCGGATTAAATATTAAATGTATTGTTGCCGGCTTTGAGATCGTACTTTTTATTTTTCCATATCAATATACCATTAGTGTCCTTAGGTAAGTTGATTTTTATCTCCCATTTCCCTTTCACTAAAGCATAGGAGACTGCAATTTTGCCATCAGGGTGCGGGATTTCACCACTTACTTTGGTAATATCCCCTAAGTGTGGCTCGATCTTTACTTTTTTAAAGCCGGGGGCATCACTATCGATGCCGAGTACCGTCCTGAAAAACTCTATATTCGGACTCGCACCCCATGCATGGCAATCTGATCGGGCATATTGCAGATTCGAGTCCTCGGCCCAGGTCGTCAGCCCCATTTTTATATTTTCCCGCCATATATCCAGCCAGTTAAGATAACCATCTCCGAGACCTCCTTTCACCAATGCCTGGTTCAGGTAATATTTGAAGTAAATCGTGCATTGTACCAGGGATTTATCCGTTAATAATCGTTTGCTGAAAGCAGGCAAATCAGCTTTACTTACAAGATTTGCCAGGATGGCCATCGAATTTACATGCTGGGAGAAAGTATTTTTCTCTTTCGTATCGGCATATAATTTCTTTTCGGGACTCCAATATTTCTGGTGTATGGTCGCGCTGAGCTGTTCAGCTCTTTTCTTATAGAGGTCGGCGTATCCAGCCATACCCAAATCAGCTTCCAATGCGGCAGACCACTGGTATGCTTTTAATAATTGAAGATCCAGCATGGCCGAGCTGCCATCACTGCCTTTTGGTGCCTCACCCATCGTCCATCCGGGACCACCCACCCAGTCAACGAATTTCCAGTATGGCACATCTTTTAAGGATCCGTCCGCCTGCTGGAATTTATTGAAAAAGTCAAGGATTTCTCGTTCACCTACTAATTTATCCCTGATAAAGTCACTGTCAGGCCGGTACATCCAGTAATCATGCAACATGCCAATGTACCACAAGGAAAATGTAGAAATGATCTGTGTTCCGTGGCTGGGCCAGCGGCTCATCGTAACCCCTTCAGGTAACCGGGAATGATCGATCAGATTCAGTGCATTACGTGCCAGGCGGTCATCTCCGCTATTATAGTAAGAAACTTCTGCCTGTATACGGGTATCTCCGATATACTGTAACTGTTCGTAATATGGACAGTCCATATAGGTTTCCATGGCGTCCAGTCTGGCGGTCCGCCAACCTATTTCCAAGATTTTTTTAATCTCCTGGTTATCGGTATTGAATTTAGCATTAAACTTAAAGGGGTAGCCTGTAAAAGTACCATAAATATCATTAATAACTAAAGGCTCCGATTTTGTATGAACCGTTAATTTGATATAACGGTAAGTACGCCAGAAAAGTGAAGTGTAGGATTGCATATTACTGCCATCAGACAGAATACTATCTGTCAGCCCTTTAAAAAACTTCCCTTCTACATCATCTCGGTTGCCTTTTCTGGGATGGTTGTCCTTGTCTTTGTCATCCGGATTCTCATAAAGCGTTTCTGCATATCCAATAGAAATCCCGGCATCTTTACCTTTACTGAAATCCAGCGTAAAATAGGCATTGGTTAAATGTGTCTGATCGAGCAAAAAGGTTACAGTGCTGCCGGCTGGTATTATAACCGGCTTTTTGGTGCCTGGGAAACCCGCTGGTGTGTTCATCCCATCAGTTTTCCGCAATACCGGGATCCGTTGATAGGCCATTTCCATTTGTGGGATCTGGGATGGTATCAGCATCCAGCCAGCGTCGGAGGCACCTTTGGGATAACCGTTGCCGACAGTATTTGCCGCAGGCCACTTGCTGTCATCAAAATCTGCTGCCTTCCAGCCTTTGATAATTTTATTCATATCAACAATCTGTCCCGATCCGGCAATAAAATAATAACGAAGCGGTTTGTACCCTTCATCTCTGATGCACTTCCATGAGTTGTCGGTATTGACAACGGCTTCATTTTGTCCACTGCCCTGCATAATAAATCCGGTCCGGGAAGTCATCTGAGCTTCATTGCGGTACGCGCCATCATTCCAGACCAGTGCAGCGATACTATTTTTACCTGCCTTAAGATAAGGCGCCAGGTCAACACTTTCATAATTCCAGTGGAAAAGATCTCCTCGTGCAGGTCCAAGTGAAACCAGGCTATCATTAACAAAAAGCTTATAACGATTGTCTGCAGAAACTTTTACATTGAAAGTAGCAGGCAGCGCTGTCAGTTCAATTGTTTTACGGTAATGGTAGACACCATACTCAGTACCCTCCACCCCCGGGGGAGCAATCCACTTTGCGTCCCAGGGCTGGGTACCATAAAAATGATCCCCTGATTGAGCAAAGCTGCTTCCTGCCACGAGTGACAAAACCAGTAAGTAATTCAAGATTAGAAAATGTCGCATAAATTAATTGTATTTATAGGATGTAGATTTCTTTTTAATTGTGCCTAAGAAGTTGTCGTTATTTTGAATTTATATTAATCATCCATTGCTTATTTTCCAAAGCACTTCGACCGAAGCATTTCCAATTTTTACCCATCATTGATTTATTTAATTAAAGTTGCGAGAACTGGCTTATCAATCACTTTATTACAAAGTTTAAAACTTTTAAAATTAATGATTTCTGGAGTTAATGATCAGCGGTAATTTCAGTTTTAATATTTTCTGTGCCTTCTTCTAATTCTTTTCGATCCGGAAGCGGCAACTCCTTGGTTCCATTGAGATCACTTTAATTGCATTGCTTTCCCAGGTAGCAAAAGACCTCTTTTCCATTTTTGTTTACGGATTGCATACAAAAATCTAACCGTGCTGCTTGTCCTGCCCGAGCCTGATGCGTTCTATTCTACTTATCCGATAACCAT
>DATJDF010000047.1:0-2728 GCA_035497555.1 Arachidicoccus sp.
ATAATGCATGGCCGAGTGCGCCATGGAAGGATGCGCGCTTTGGGAGCTGGTCTTCAGGGGATACTTACTTGGTCTATCCCGGGCCTGGAAGCTCCATCCGATTTGAGCAATTGATACGGGGTATCCAGGATTTTCAGAAAATTAGTCTTCTGCGAAAACAATTAAAGGATAGAAATGATGAGATAGGACTCTTAAAATTAAATCAGGTGCTGAATGAATGTTCAGTCGAAAACCTGAAAACGAGACCAGCCGCTGAAATCGTATCTTCAGTTGAGGAAGTGTTGAATCAATAGTTTTTTATGCTTCGTTTTAAATGACTCCGCGAAAAGGTACTGTATTTAAATTTTAAGTCTGAAGATTCCATTACTCATCAATGGCTTCACCTATACTTTTTTTGGTATGGCAATACCTCAATCTCCGTTTTATAAAAAACCAGCAGCCAGCTCTTATTAATTTTATTGATATAATTAGTCGCATGCCTGTTCTTCAGTAACTATACCCCGCCCGGTTATATTTGTAGATACCCTAGCCTGTCCGTAGACCGATAAGTTAGGGTATCTAAGGATTCCTGGCGGGGCTTTATCTGACGTAATTCCCAAAATCGACTGCTCTAATCATAATCACTATTATTTGCGATGATCGGTGATTTTTGCTGTAGATTTTTAATCCTTTCCTTTCAACAAGCCCTTTACTGGTATTTTTATTCTGTCAAACTGTTAAGAATTTGCTGGTATAAGCATTGCCATATACAGACTATATGCATTTTGGTTGAAATTTATAAAGAATAAATGAGCTGATGGGGCACTCCTTACTCATTGTGGCGCTAATTCATCGCAGTTAGAAGGGGCTTAATTATTTAAGAATATTTTGATTTTTTCTAAGCTATTGATAATGTGTTTATTTTCTGAAATGGGCGGAATTAGGAATGGCTTTGGCAAGCGTAATAGGTGGTTCCTGCTGAACAGGACTGCATTAAATGAAAAAAATCGAAAATAGGATTTAGTTATTAATAATTAAAATTATAATGATGAAAACGGATATAAGATTGATTCGGGGTCACTTGGTGGCTTTCAGAAGTATGATTGTGGTGGGTCTATGTGCCTTATTTTTCCTTGTGGTCAGCTGTGGGAATAGCCCGCAAAATAAAGACGGCGTGGACAGCGCAATGAATGTTAATGACCGTAAAGCAAATGATAGCATGTTGACCATCAGTAAATCAGATGCTGATTTTATGGTGGCAGCAGCGAATGGTGGAATGGCTGAAGTCAGTGCGGGCAAAATCGCCAAAGAAAAAGCAACAAATTCAAGTGTTAAAGATTTTGGCGCAAAAATGGTGGATGATCATAGTAAAATCAATAATCGACTAAAAGCATTGGCAGATAGTCTGAATATCACTTTGCCGACAACGGTTAATAAAGATGCACAATCCATGATCGATAAATTAAATGCTACATCTGTTAAAGATTTTGATGGCGATTATATGAAAATGATGGTAAAGGATCATAATGAAGATGTGGATGATTTTCAAAAGGCGTCCAAAAGTATAAGTAACCCTGGTATTCATAATTTTATTATGGAGACCCTGCCGATTATCCTGGAGCATCAGCAAATGGCGAAGCAAATTGAAGGAACCCTTAAGTGATTCATTCTACTTGAATCAAAGATTAAGTATGCTGTAATTTATAAAGTGTATTATCATGACAACAATTGAGAATACTGTTGATTTACTCAATAGGCTGGTGCAGGTAAATGAGGATCGAAAACAGGGTTATCAGAAGGCATTGGATAAAGCAGGTGACCCTACGCTGAAAGCACTTTTTGATCAGTATGCGAAACAGAGTGGAAAATACATAGTGGATTTGGGATTAGTCATCGAAAGCTATGGTGGTATTCCAACAGAGAAAACTACAATTGCAGGTGATGTTTACAGGGCGTGGATGGATGTTAAGGATGTGATGACTACAAACGAGCGCAAATCTACTTTGGAAAGTTGTGAAAGAGGTGAAGATGCGGCGTTGAGTACCTATAAGAAAGTAATTGAAGATATGGGAGAAGTAGATAATAATATCTTGGGTACGCTGGCATTTCAACAAGAGCATATAGAAATGGCACATGATCATATCAAATCACTTCGTGATAATGTTTAGCTTAAGGAATTTAGATGGATTATAATATTGATGCTTTTTCTGTTTGCTAGCAGAATTGTAGTCAGAGATGACGCTATTGCTTCGTTGGAATACTGGGTAATTGGCTTGATCTATTTTATAAAACCCTAGGGCGTAGACAGTTAGGCCAGTCGGTGATCGGTGTTCACGATGGCCGCCGATTGGTATAAACGGATACCCCATTTTTAGCGGCTGCGTCGTGAACCGAGGAAAATCAATCTTTAAGCCATCTATTATTTAATATTACAAAGCCACTTCAGGAACAATAAAAAAAGACAAGCCCGCCGTCATTTAAAAAGCTGGCGGGCGGGCCTGTCTCTGCTATTAAATATTATGTCAATTAGTTATGTACTAATCCTGCAGTATTAATTGAAAATGCCTTTGGATCGGTTTATTAATTGAATAGATCTTGTCAACGAGGACTTTCATCTGATCCTTTAGTCCATCCCCGTTGGTTCTGACAGCTTCATAGTCTCCGTATTTAGCTTTGAGCCATCCGTTTTTGGAGAGATTTGCGGTAATTGTATCTGTGGCTACCTGTGTTTTGTCGAATAGTAATCCTT
>DATJDF010000048.1:0-6100 GCA_035497555.1 Arachidicoccus sp.
AGCTATTTTGGATAAATACCGTAGTGAAATTGTTCGTACTTCCTAAATAATTATTCTACCTTTGCCGCGCAAAGTTTTGCCCGTCCGATATACGGGTCCATAATTTATAATGGAACATCGGTGGTTGACCTGTTGATATAAAGTCACCTATTGATGTCTGAAATTTAATTACAACATGGCAGTATTACATAATCACATCTCCAACCAGGAGCTGAAGCAGCGTTTAATGGAGGAAACTTTTAAACGGGTTACCATTAGCTTTTACCAATATTTTCCAATTGCCAACCCTCAGCAGTTCCGTGATCAACTTTATAAAGATTTGTATCCACTACAGGTTTTTGGTAGAATATATGTTGCCAAAGAAGGGATGAATGCTCAGATCAGTGTACCAGAGGATCAACATGAAACTTTTGCTAATTATATCAAAGGGTTCGAACACTTGAAACACCTGCGTCTAAATGTTGCCGTAGACGATGATGGCAAATCATTTTGGGTACTCAAAGTTAAAGTCAGAGAGAAAATTGTGGCAGATGGTATTGAAGATCCTGATTTTGATATGCAACGCAAAGGCCGTTATGTCACTGCGACTGAAATGAACGCGTTGATGAACGACCCGGAAACAACAGTTGTCGATATGCGCAACCATTATGAATATGAGGTGGGGCATTTTGAAAATGCCATTGAAATAGCATCAGATACTTTTAGAGATCAATTGCCAATGGCAATTGAAACCCTTAAAGGAAAAGAAGAAAAAAATATCGTTATGTATTGTACGGGTGGCATCCGTTGTGAAAAAGCCAGTGCCTGGATGTTACATAAGGGGTTTAAAAACGTATTCCATCTGGAAGGGGGGATTATTCATTATGCTCATCAGATAAAGGAGGCCAGTTTGTCCAGTAAGTTTATTGGAAAAAATTTCGTATTTGATAATAGATTGGGGGAGCGTATAACAGAGGATGTCATTGCGCACTGTCATCAGTGTGGTGCCGTTTGTGATACCCATACCAACTGCAAAAATGATGGCTGCCACTTACTGTTTATCCAATGCGACAGTTGCCGGGAAAAATATCAGGGGTGCTGCAGCCAGGAGTGTCATGATACATTGGATATGCCCATAGAAAGGCAAAAACAGATCCGAAAGGGGATTGATAAAGGACGTAACGTTTTCAATAAATCCAAAGTGCGGATAAGACCTAGATTGGACGCACTTAATGATGATATATCCAAGACTGAATAATAGGGGTCAAGTAAAACAAGACTTATCCTAAAAGAGACATTGTACCACCTTCTCCTTAATTTTATTAAGCAAAATGTGACTTATATAAAATAAATAGCCCTGTGATATTCTGATGCAATTAAAATAATAATTGAGATTCACTGTTGACACGAATTTTTCAGTTTATCTGGGCAATACAAAGTCAGTTAATGTTATATTAATTGGTATGGCCACCTGAAACAAGACTGTCGATTGTATTGCGGGATTTCCACAATTGACAATTGCCTAAATTTTCCCGATCTCGGTAATGTAATAAAGAAAGACCCTGTAATTTTGCATTTAAAATTTTGAGAGTCAGCTGAAAATCAATGATACACAGTTGATTTATAACTTTTTAAGGATAAATATTAGTCCAATTATGTCAAAATCAAGTCTTCTCAAATTTAAAGGGAGAAAATATAAAATTTCTGCGCATGCTATAACGATGCTGATGCTTTGTTTATTTTGTTACTGTGGTTCTGCAACCAGCCAGGTTACAGATGAAGCGAAGTTACAGGGGCGTATTTTTACCCAGGATGGCGGATCAGCAGCGGGAGTAACTGTAAAGTTGGTAGAGTTAGATAAAAGAACACTTACCAACGCCAGTGGGGCGTTTTATTACCATGGCTTACCAGCAGGTAGTTTTACATTGCAATTATCTTTAAGTGGAGCTCAACTTCTGGAAAGGAAAATAACACTTAAGGAGAACCAAACCACACGGTTCAGCGATACCCTGATTTATTCCACAAATAATTTAGAGCAGGTTGTTGTTTTTAGTGGGGGTAACCGGTTTGCAAGAAAGGAGAGTGATCAGGTCGCGAAGCTGCCTTTAAAGAATCTGGAAAATCCGCAGGTATATACAGTTGTCGGTAAGGAGCTCATGAAAGAACAAATTATTACTGATTATAATAGTGCGTTCAAGAATGTGCCAGGCGCCGGCATTGCTGAAGTGCGTAATCAAGGCCGGACCACTAACATTTCGCGTGGTTTTGCAACACCGCAATTGGTTAGAAACGGTGTGGGCGGATTTACTTACGCGACCATCGACCCGGCCAATTTAGAACGGATTGAGGTGATAAAAGGACCGTCAGCAACACTATTTGGAAGTACATTATCTTCATTTGGCGGGTTGTTTAACCGTGTAACAAAGAAGCCCTTTGAAACATTTAAAGGCGAAGTCGCTTATTCCGGAGCGAGTTGGGATCTGAACCGCCTGACAGCCGACGTAAACGCACCGCTTAATGAATCAAAAACGGCACTTTTTAGGGTAAACGCTGCCCTACATAGCCAAAGAAGTTTCCAGGATGCCGGTTTCAGTCGTAATTATTTAATTGCTCCCAGTTTTGCATACAAAGTAAATGACCGGTTGAATTTGTTACTGGATGTTGAATTGGCAAGTTATAAGGCAACATCGCCCACACGCATTACGCCGTCAAAGAGTGGAAAGGCTAGGAGTATAAAAGAATTGGGTGTGCCTTATAATCTTTCCTTCGCGAACAATACCGTCAATTATACCAGCGAGCAATATAATATTTTTGCACAGGCAAATTACAAGATGTCCGAAAACTGGAAGTCACAAACCATTTTTTCAAGAACCCGGTCTTCCTCTGATGGCTATGTCGTGGATTTGACGATTCAATCTGATTCAACCTTACGTCAAAACGTCACCTATCAAGCGTATCCTTATTATGGAATGGATATTCAGCAAAATTTTATAGGCGATTTCAAGATAGGCCGGCTGCGCAACAGATTGGTGCTAGGGCTTGACTTTTATAGTTTACGTGCTACCCGTAACGATGCCATCATCCACATGCCGGCAGTGAATTTTAAACGTCCAGGGAGTCAATATAATGATTTCAATATTGAGAAGGTAGCTCCAATGTTTAACGATGCAAGGTTCACAAATTTTGTTTCTGTAAATGAGCGAACATATAGTGCTTACGGATCCGACGTAATTAATATTACAGACAGGCTACTGGCCATGGCAAGCCTTCGGATTGATCGTTATATCAATAAGGGTGTATATTATCCAAGTCTTGATTCTTCGGCGGGGGCCTATAACCAGACAGCCTATTCTCCAAAATTTGGCTTGGTGTATCAACTTATTAAGGACCGTTTTTCATTTTTCTCTAATTATATGAACGGGTTCAATAATGTAAGTGGATCGGATTTCAATGGCCATACCTTTAAACCCAACCAGGCCAATCAATGGGAAGGTGGAATGAAAGTAGATTTTCCTTTTCTGAGCGCTACCTTAAGTTATTATCACATTAGCGTCTCTAATATGTTACGAGACGACCCTGATCATCCCAACTTTAGCTTGCAGGATGGGGTGCAATTAAGTAAAGGCTATGAACTGGAATTGATTTCCAATCCATTTCCTGGTATGAATATCGTGGCGGGCTATACATATAATATTAGTAAATACACTGAAAGCGACTCCGCATTACTTGGATTACGACCTGCAACCGCCGGCCCTCCTAAGATGGCAAATTTCTGGATTAGCTACCGACTGGTTAAAGGCGACTTAAGTGGTTTAGGCTTCGGAATTGGCGGATTATATGGGAGTGAAGCATTCCAGACCAATACAAAGAAATTTGCATTTACAGTTCCTTCCTATACTGTGCTGGATGCGGCAGTGTTCTATGATCAACCACGATTTAGGATTGGTTTAAAAGCAGATAATCTGACTAATGAGAAGTACTGGTCTGTTCGGATGGCTGCACAGAATCCATTACGGATGACCGGCAGCATAACATTTAAATTTTAACATCCAGTAACGAATAATTACTGAATTTAAAGCTGGACTTGACGATTTTTTTGGTGGGCTAGCTAAATTAGACTCGCAGAGACACATTATAGATATTTCAAATGTCGAACAGTCAGGCCGTTATTGATCAGCTGTTTTAGTGAATCAACTCCGATCTTAATATGATTGTCCACATAGGAGGAGGTCACAAGTTTATCACTTTCAGCAGTTTTGACACCTTCTATAATCAGGGGTTGGTCACTAACCAATAGTAATGCACCGGTAGGGATTTTGTTATAAAAACCAACCGTAAAAATTGTGGCGGTTTCCATATCGACAGCATAGGCCCGGATTTTAATCAGGTACTTTTTGAACGCTTCATCATGTTCCCAAACCCGGCGGTTGGTTGTATAAACGGTGCCTGTCCAGTAATCTACCTTATAATCCCTGGCAGTGGTAGAGATCGCTTTTTGCAATGCAAATGCGGGTAATGCAGGTACTTCAGGTGGAAAATAATCATTAGAAGTCCCTTCGCCACGGATTGCTGCAATCGGGAGGATTAAGTCGCCAATCTTATTTCTTTTCTTCAACCCTCCACATTTACCCAAAAAAAGGACCGCCTTAGGTTTAATGGCAGACAGAAGATCCATTATGGTAGCGGCCCCCGGGCTACCCATACCAAAATTGATGATGGTAATATTGTCTGCGGTGGCGCACTGAAACGGTTTTTCCCTGCCCATTACTTTTACTTTATTCCAATGCGCGAATTTTTCAACATAATTGCCGAAATTGGTCAGTAGAATGTATTCTCCAAAATTTTTAAGCTTTTCTCCAGTATAACGTGGAAGCCAGTTGGTCACAATTTCGTTTCTGGTTTTAAGTGCCATATCTTTCTGATTTACGTCAATTTCCTACTTACGAATATAGTTATATTTATTGGACTATTCTGTTATGTGATGATTACTTGGGCCTGAGAAGTTCAGGCAAGTAATTTACCCCATTTTGTGTGCCTTAAATTCCAGTCTTTTTTCGGGATTTGTCTTGAAATCCACCGAATGGATTTCAGCATCTGGGTAAACTTATTTACAGCAAGATTGCAGTCCGATGGAAACTGAAGCAATTTATAGTACTTTTGAACGATGTTAAGTGTAGAATTTCCTGTACCGGATTTTAGGATCCAGGGAGCCCAGGGGCAGGAGACCATCTGGGATGGAATCCGAAAAAAATGGGTCCGACTGACACCGGAGGAATGGGTGCGGCAAAATTTTGTGCAATACCTTATTCGCAGCAAGGGCTATCCATCAACACTCATTTCTCTGGAAAAAGAGATTCGGTTGGGAGAAATGAAAAAGAGGTATGACATTGCAGTATATAAAGAGTCAAGGCCTTGGTTGGTGGTGGAATGTAAGGAGTTAAATGTGCCTATTAACCAAAAAGTGCTGGAACAGATTCTGCGTTATAATGCAAGACTCACTGCGGCCTTTCTTGTTTTGACAAATGGCCGGCAACACTTTGGCTGGATGATAAGTGCAAATGAATTTCAACCATTAATACGATTGCCGGATTGGCATGAAAGCGGAATGGATTAAGTTAAAGCGGGTAAAATTTTTTAAAATAAATAAACTAACAACTGTTTGGATGATTATTTTTATATAATTTTGCAAGCAGTTCAATTCTAAAAAGAAGACAATTATGCGAAAATATTGGTGGAAGATCCTGACAATTATACTACTTATGTATGTATGTATTGAAGGATTCCTGGTAAAGATACCAGTGCTGGATGGCCGACTGCAACAATCCATCCGCAATCTTTTCTTCCACGTACCTATGTGGATCGCCATGATGGTGTTGCTGACCATATCCGTTATTTATGCCATCAAATTTTTACGGACCCAGCAACCCAAAGATGATATTATCTCACTGGAATTTGCCCGAACAGGTCTTCTATTCAGCTTTCTTGGCCTTTTTACCGGGATGATCTGGGCAAAATATCAATGGGGCGCATTCTGGAGCAACGATCCTAAACAAACCGGTACCGTTATGGCAATGCTTATTTATTGTGCTTATTTTGTTCTGCGGGGTTCTATGAATGATAT
>DATJDF010000049.1:0-6182 GCA_035497555.1 Arachidicoccus sp.
GGATACCCCCATTGTATTGGCTTTTTCATTAATTTACTTAATTCAAAGCTCATCGTCACTTTTGCAGCGTTCCATAAACGCTGAAAAGTAAACTTTTTCATTAGATTTACACTATCGTTCCAATTAAAGTACATAATTACAAAAATAATGTTTAAACTTTAAAACACCGGGTATTATCGTAAATTTTACTATTCTAAGCCAAATTAATGCCGAATAATCGCCGAATACTACTAATTAAGGTTTTGCCATTTTTCAACCTAGGTAGAAACCACTATCTTCGCATTCGATCATCAATTTTATTTCTGTGGAAAACAATGAACATCATTATGTTGTAATCCTCGCAGGGGGAATAGGAAGCAGGTTATGGCCTAAAAGTTTAATGGCAAAACCGAAACAATTCCTAGACATATTACACACTGGAAAGACACTCATAAGGCAAACCTTTGAACGGTTTACACCATTTATACAACTTGATCATATTTTTATTGCAACCACAGAAGAATATGCTGACATTACACATGAGCAGATTCCAGAATTACCACTTGAAAATATTATCAGAGAACCCAGCCGCAAAAGCACCGCACCATGCGTTGCATATATATCCATGAAACTGCTGGACCGGGATCCCGAAGCCAATTTAATCGTGGCTCCAAGTGATCACTTGATTCTGGACACGGAGGATTTTATTAAATCAGTACAGACTGCCCTTGACTTTTCAGCACATTTGAACGCTTTAGTCACTTTAGGTATTAAACCCCTATATCCTAACACAGGTTACGGTTATATCCAATATGAGACACGTGAAGTTGCCTCTGAAATTTATAAGGTAAAGACTTTTACAGAAAAGCCAAATTTAGAATTAGCCAAAGTTTTTCTGGAAAGCGGAGAATTCTTATGGAATTCGGGGATATTTATTTGGCGCGTTAAAAGCGTGATCAATGCAATTGAAAAACATCAACCCGAACTTTTTGAAGTTTTTGATGCGGAGAAAGAAAATTTTAATAAGCCAGAAGAGCAGGAAGCGATAAAAAGGATATACCCTCTCTGTACTAACATATCCATAGATTTTGCCATTATGGAAAAATCGGAGAATGTTTATGTTATCCCGTCGTCTTTTGGATGGAGCGATTTAGGGACTTGGAACAGTGCTTATGAAAATTTGGAAAAAGACTACTTAGGTAATGCTGTAACCGGCAAACATATAGTCGTAATCGATGCGACTAAATGCATGATCAGTGCCCCAAATAAAAAGCTCGTTGTTTTACAGGGTTTGGACGACTTTATTGTAGTTGACACTAACGATGCCTTACTCATTTGCAAGAAAGACAAAGAGCAGGAAATAAAAGACTACGTAGCGGAAGTCAAAAGAAATTTTGACGAAGACTACCTATAAATTATAGGTACGATAATTTGATCTATTTCAGATCCTGTATACTCCATTATGACATAAAATAGGAGGAAGAGCGAGCATTAATTTTTGAGAGAGGCGAGCACCTTATCGTATATCTCCACGATCTGACTCCCAACAACAGAAGGATTATAAAGGGCTTGTGCATTGGAAGCAATTGTTGCACCGTCGTATCTTGAATGCTCCTTATACATTCTTTCCATTGCTCCAAAAAGTGCCTCTTCATCTCCAGGTTCAATGAGAATACCATTCTCATCAGTCACCATTTCGGGAATCCCCCCAATATTAGTTGAAATAATTGGTATACCGCAACATAAACTTTCAGCAATCACACAAGGTAAATTCTCGGCGAAACTAAATAATAAAAACACGTCTGACATTTGTAATTTCTGCGCAACCTGATCATGAGCTAAAGAACCTGTAAAGGATAAAACAGAATTCGACAAATTAAATTCAGCCGCAAATTCCATTAAATCAGATGAAACTTCACCAACTATTGTCAAACGGGTATCAGGATAATTATTAAACAATCTAACAAAGGTACTGATGATACTTTTGGGATTCTTAATCTTCTTTAAGGATGATACATGAATAAAATTAAACTCCTTGTGTTTTAGTTTGGGTTTATAATAAAAAATGTTCGGATCTACAACATTAGGAATTGTTCTAGCCTTAATTGATGGAAACAAAGCTTTTAAATTATTCCCCAAGTTATCGCTGACTGGCAAAACATATTCAGCTTCCTTAAAAATCCTTTTCATCAACGTTTTAAACAACAATCCTTTCTTCCAAAAGTTATCTTCCCTTTCTGGTGTGAATAATGTCCAATGTTCCGTAATCACGAATGGAATCTTATATACTTTCTTGAACCATAAGGCAATCAGTCCAGCGCGAAAAGATACATGAACATGGATCAAATCCGGTTTGCCATTTATTACAATATAATCATCTAGAATAGATTTATAAACTAAAAAATAATGAATCTTCCTAAATAAATTAAGTATCTTACTCTTTGACTTTATGGGATTCAAAGAAATAAGTACTTCCAGATTATCATTTATCCTCGTTTTAGAAATTGACACACTTGACACGCGAGAAGTGGCTTGTAAATAACCAATATAAATATCAGAGAAAGAAGACGCAGCCATTGCATGACGAAAAATAAAATCTCCATTTTGAGGCGATTCGACGGAAGGAAACCAACTAGGTAGCCAAATTGTTCTAACCATTCAAATTATTTGAAACAAATTTAAAGCATTTTATAACAAAGGCTTAATTTTACGGAAACTCAATTGCAATGTTAAAATTAAAATATAAAAATTCTTTTGGAGGTTATTTTAACTTTTATTATTCCGTTATCGGCAATAAAATATATTCCTACATCTTAATTAACATTTTAATTGGGCTATTGGACGGTATTGGATTAGCAATGTTTGTTCCACTCCTCTTATTGAGTAGCGGCAACAATACAAAAGTTTCAAATTCACAAGTGGACTCTAATACAATGCATCTATTTAATCAATTAATGGGAAACTTGAATCTACAGATTACAATAATTTCTGTATTGATAATTATCATAATAATGTTTTCAATTAAAGGTTTGACTAGATATATACAAGTGAGATATTTTGCAAAAATGAGACTTTTGTTTATTACCAAACTACGAAAAGATATCGTTGAGGATCTACAGAATCTTTCTTATCAGGGTTTTCTAAAATTAGATTCTGGCCGGATTCAGAATATTCTTATTGGAGAAGTTTCCCGTTTATATAACACTATGACAAATTATTTTAATTGTATTCAGTATAGTGCTATGTTAATAACATATTTGTGCTTGGCATTTCTATCCAATTATCAATTTTCCATAATTATTATAATTCTAAGCGGATCTTCTCTCCTGTTATATAGACGTTTCTTCTCTAAAACAAAAAATGCATCTATCCAGATTTCTGAAAAAGGAGATTATTTCAATAGCTATTTAATTCAATCTATCAATCATTTTAAATATCTTAAGGCAACAAATTATTTTAAGAAGTATTCCGTAAAATTAAATAATGTAATAAATGAAACAGAAGCCTTAAATTTCAAAATCGGAAACTATTATGCAATTATAGAGGGGCTCAAGGAACCAATTGCCATAATCATAATTTGTTCAATCATTTTTTTACAAATTCATATTTTGAATCTTCCATTAC
Source organism: Arachidicoccus sp. (assembly GCA_035497555.1). Lineage (GTDB taxonomy): Bacteria > Bacteroidota > Bacteroidia > Chitinophagales > Chitinophagaceae > Arachidicoccus. Next base: position 3,604 of record DATJDF010000049.1, read on the forward strand.
AAGGCATCATGGTTTGTTTATTATTATTCTATCGATCTTTAATTCAATTTACTTTACTTCAGTCTGGATGGCAGATGTTCACACAAAACATTGGCAGTATGAACTCAATTGCAAATATATCATCAGAATTAAAAAAACAAAAAGAATCCAATTCTATATCAAATTCAGAAACTTCAATAAAATTTATTGAATTAAAAGACATTCAAATTAATTATTCAAATAATACAATTTTATCTAAGATCAACTTGAAAATATTTGCAAACCAAACAATTGCTTTCGTGGGAAAAAGCGGTGTTGGCAAAACAAGTTTAATAAATGTTATTATGGGGCTTTTCCCTCCATCACAAGGAGAAGTGTTTATTAATGGAACCAATTTACAAAAGTTCGATCTGAATGAATATAGAAATAAGATTGGTTACATTTCTCAAGATGTGGTCATTTTCAACGACAGCCTCTTTAATAATATCACTTTCTTTGATGAGCCCACTACTGGAAATTTAGTAAAATTCTGGAAAGTAGTAGATATGGTCTCTTTAACTTGCTTTATTCAGGATCTCCAGGAAAAGGAAAATAGTATTTTGGGGGATAACGGAATTTTAATTTCTGGAGGGCAGAAACAGCGGATATCAATCGCGAGAGAACTATATAAGGAGCCAGAGTTACTTATTCTGGACGAAGCCACCTCTTCGCTTGATTCGGAAACTGAAAGTGTAATTAAAGAAAGTATATCCAGATTAAAAGGGCAAACTACAATTTTAATTATTGCACACAGACTATCAACGATAAAAGATGCAGACGCAATATATTTACTAAACAATAAAAAAATTATCCTATCGGGCGATTTTGAGACCCTGATCCAAGAATCTATAATGTTTCGTGATATGGTAAAAAGTCAAGCATTTTAACCCTCAAATATATTTCAATTATATTGAATTAAATAAATTGGAAGATCAACTTTTACATAAACCTATTATTTGTTTTCGCAGACTCTAATCGACAGTATTAAAGAATATTTGTGACAAGTCTTTATAAACTAGAAAACAATGCAACCATTGATTTTAAGAAAAAGACAATCGGTAAATTAAAAGGCTTTAGGCTTCAATCACTTTTGTCCTACTTAAATAATCGTGCAGTGTTAATCCGTCTAAAAAGGGTATAAAGAAGCAATCAATCACCGTTAATCTAACCAGAGTTCTGACAAATATTTGCACTACAGAAGCCCGTTTCCCAGAATTATTTACCACTTTACTGATTGTCAACCATTTACCGGGCGTCCTTCCTGCTATTGCCTCAAATAAAAAGTAATAAATAGCCAGCGTTATAAAGAAAAAGCTATAAGGCGGTAAAGCCGTATAATTATAATACATTACATGAAAATTGTACCATTTACCGACTCCGGCCCCAATCAGGAATATAATTAAGGTATCCACTAAGAAATTCAAAACCCTGGTACCGGTTCCTACACTTTTCATTAATTTTCGCTTTAATAATTGGACGAAGGTAAACAATCTGGCTTTTAATTGGCCTATCGCATTAAATACATTTTCCCATAGCCCTTATTAAAGTATTTTCCTGTATTAATTTCATTGCCATTTGTATCTCTGATCTTAAAGTGATCCAGGCTTTTCCCGTCCTGATTGGTAATTACTCTATATAAATAGACACCATTGGCCAATTTCTGACCAAAATTGTCTGTTCCATCCCATTTATAATCTGTTATATTTCGACCTATATGTAATGGTCCTAATTCTGCTTTTGTTATTTCTTTTACTATTTTACCTGTAATCGTCATAATCTGGATCCGGATATTCTGCGGAACCTGACTACCGGTAATGGTAAAGACAAACGCAGTCGAGCTTGTAAAAGGATTTGGATAATTAAACATATCCGAAATCATCGGTTTGTTATACACCTGAAAGTTAACGCTATAATTGGTCGAAGTGGAAACAGCGGCGGTTTTCCCTTGCCCTTTGACCATTAATTCATAATTACCATCCTGCGTAAGGTATGGTCTAAAATCAATCAAGGCTTCATTTTTGCTACTGTCCGTTGCCGGTCGGAAAGACAAAGTATCAGAATTATATCCAAATTTCTTTACTGACCCGTCAGGATATCGTAACGAGACCTGGGCAACAGCAGTATCATTTAATAATAAATATTTAGAATCGTCATTTAGGCGTATGGCTACAGTTGGTTTCGCAGCCACAATATCATTATCTAATATATGAATCCCATCAAAAGTGACATCTAACAATGTATTATGTTCATCCGTCCTGACATAAAAAGATTTATATAAGAAATTGTTATCATGCGTTTCTTCTGGTTGCACTAATTCAGGATTAATATCAAGGCTTAATATATTTACCCCTCCTAAATCCATCGTTCCGATTTGCATTTTATCTATTGCAGAGCGGTTTGCATTATAAACACTGGTATCACCCGGGATAGTAACATCAATGATGGCAGTATCGCCGGGGTTGAGTTTCTTTAATTTCCGGATGGGTATGGTATACAGTTTATTGCTCTTATCACGCAGGCTTACAGTGGCTTTAATACTGTCGCTGAACACCTGGTCACTC
>DATJDF010000050.1:0-17382 GCA_035497555.1 Arachidicoccus sp.
TATAGTGTCCGAAATCTTCCGCCCCCATCCGAAGTTCAGTTTCTTCCACCGCCCCTGTTCCGACAAAGTCTTCAGCCAGCTGACGGCATTCGCGGGTAAGTGCCTCCTGGTTATCCACACAAGGATAGCCGACATCAATCAATACATCTGCCGTGGCACCCATGGAAGTAACAAGACCTGTTGTCAGATTGCGGATTAAATCATGGGCCTGGTAGCGCCAGGTTTCATCCATCGCTCTAAAAGTCCCTTTTAGCTTGACTTCTGAAGGAATAACATTCGTGGTATTCCCTCCCTGGAAAGAACAAATTGAGAGTACTGAGGGTGTAAATGGATTACGGTTTCTGCTGATAATCTGCTGAAGACTAACGATTAGCTGCGAAGCAATCAGGATGGTATCTGTGGTCATATGTGGTGCTGCAGCGTGCCCTCCCTCACCTTTTATCGTGATATAAATCTCATCAGCACTGGCCATGACCCGTCCGCTCCTAAAGCTCAGTTTCCCTTCGGAGAGTCCGGGATGGACATGCAGACCTAAAATTCCCTGCGGTGCAGGATTTTCAAGTGCACCTTCTTTTATAAGCAGGCTGGCACCGCCCGGATTTTTCTCTTCTCCTGGCTGGAAAAGTAGCTTTACAGTTCCTTCCCAACTATTCTTTGTTTCCTGTAAGATTTTAGCAGCACCCAATAAACAGGTAGTGTGTACATCATGACCACAGGCATGCATTACACCTGCATTCTGGGAAGCGTAGGCCACCTTATTTTCTTCCAGAATAGGCAGTCCATCCATATCCGCCCTAAGTGCAATCACACGGGAGTCTGGATTTTTACCTTCGATCAGGCCTACAACACCCGTCTCGGCTTTAATTTCAAAAGGAATCTCCCAACGGGTTAAATGCTCCTGCACAAACTTTGAAGTTTCAAATTCCTGGTAGCTTAATTCCGGGTGAGCATGTAAATGTCTTCTGATCTCAATAAATTCAGATTTATATTGCTGAGCAAGTAATTTGATTTTATCTTTTAACATGGGTGCGCTGATTTTCAGATGAATTAATGATTTCTTTCGTCCGTGACAATGGCAACACTGGCACTGCAACCGATACGGGTAGCACCGGCCCGCACCAATTCACTAGCAAAGCCATAATCCCGGATTCCACCGGATGCCTTAATGCCGACATTTGGAGGCAGATTACTTTTAAATAGTTGGACCGCATGCACCGTCGCGCCCTTTTCTGCGTAACCGGTTGAGGTTTTTAAATAGTCTATTTCCGCTACGCCATAGAGCTCGCAGCATTTGATGATTTCATCATCGGTCAGGATGCCACTTTCAATAATGATTTTGAGTACTTTCTCTTCCTTTTTAATGACGGCCATAAGGTGCGTCAGCTCATTTGCCAAATAGGCCCAATCCTTATTTTTGAGGGCAAGCAGGTTGATGACAATATCCAGCTCGTCGGCTCCATCCACCATGGCGAGTACACTTTCAGCAAGCTTTGCCTCTATTGCGCTGTAACCAAAAGGAAAACCAATCACCGTTGCTACCTTAACCTTAGTTCCTGTAAGCAATTTCTTGGCCATTTTGACAAACGGCGGTGGCACACAGACTGCTGCAAACTGAAAGGTTATTGCCTCCTGACAAACCTTTTCAATATCTGCCACCAGGGTCGTGGGCTTTAATATCGTATGATCAATTAAAGAATTGAGTTGCATGAAGCTTTTACATTAATGTTTAATAGACACACTATAAAGGTGAAGGTACGCAGAATTGTACTTTTACTACTTGTTTTACTTTCCTGCATTCTTGCTGTTTTTGAATCCTTCCTTCATCAACCATGTCATTATTTTCTCTCTCTTGTCCCCCTGAATGATAATTTCCTGGTCTTTCACTGCTCCACCTGTTCCGAGGTGATTTTTGAGGGATTTTCCGAGTGTTTTTAGGTCTTCTTCCGTACCAATATAACCCTTGATGACTGTAGCGGCCTTGCCACCTCTGTTTTTAGTCTCCAGCCAGATCCTTAATTTCTGCTCAGCCGGCGGAAGTGTAGACTGCGCCCGTCCTTGCTGTACTAATGGGAAATCAGGATCGGTGCTGTAAACATAGCCGCCCATCCATTTATTTTGTTGTTTTTGTTTTGCCATTGATAGCGCTCTTTATTAATAATCCAATATTCACCGAAAATCTAACCAATTTCTGCCTTAAGACTCAGGTCCAGGCTTTTCGCCTGGTGAATGAGACCACCCACACTTACATAATCAATACCGGTAGCTGCATATTTTTCCACTGTATCTAAATTTATGCCGCCACTGGCTTCGGTTTCAAAGCGGTGGTCGATAAGCTGCAGTGCCTTCTTAATCTGTCCCGGAGTAAAGTTATCCAGCATGATCCTGAATACCTTGCCCACACCAACTTCACAAACAGTTTTTACGTCATCAAGGTTCCGGGTCTCAACTTCAATCTTTAAGGGCAGTTGGCGGGACACTGTATATTGATGTGCCTTATCAATGGCAGCGGCAATGCCGCCTGCATAGTCAATATGATTATCTTTTAACATGATCATATCAAAAAGGCCAAACCGGTGATTCTCTCCGCCTCCGATCCGTACGGCTTCTTTCTCAAGTATCCTGAAATTGGGTGTGGTTTTGCGGGTGTCTAATATTTTTGTGGAATAACCTTTTAATTTATCCACATACTGCCTGGTGAGCGTGGCGATACCACTCATACGTTGCATACAGTTCAGTACCAGGCGTTCACAACTAAGTATCGTACGGACATGTGCTTCTACCTCAAAGCCAATCTCTCCATTGACCATCGCCTCACCATCCGCTTTAAAACCACGAAATACGCTTTCTTTTTCTACAAAATTAAAAATCTGTTGGGCGACTTCCATTCCGGCTAGTATCCCGTCCTGTTTAATTTTTAAAAGTGCTTTGCCTTTTTCTTCTGCGGGAATACAACTTAATGCGGAATGGTCTCCATTTCCTAAGTCTTCTTTTAGCGCCTCTGTTATTAAATGATCTAAGTTTAGCATACTTTATTTATAGCTTATCAGTTACGAATTATGTATCGACAGGGTTGTCAAACCACAAGCGCCGCCGCGCCGAACACGCCGGCGCTATCCCCTAATAAAGGCTTCAGAATGGGCACTTCGACCCGGTCGTTAAAAATATATTTAGCAAGGGCTTCACGCCCACGTGTATATAATGCATCAATATTACCGACTCCGCCGCCAATAACAATGGCGTCCGGATCTATAATATTAATGACAACAGACAGTGCTTTGCCAAATTGTTCATAAAGTCTTTGCATTGTAGTGGCTGCATATGGATCAGTCAGCTGATCCTGGTTAATTTGACGAAGGTTTTTTGACTGCCCCGACTGTTCTTTATAATAGCTTTCAAGAGAAGGTCCCGCTAAGACGGTTTCTACGCAACCTGATCTGCCACAATAACAAGGACCGCCAGTTTCATCCAAAAAATTATGTCCCCATTCTCCACCGATGCCATGTTTTCCATTCCAGATTTTACCATCCATCACAAAGCCGCCGCCCACTCCAGTCCCCATAATAATACCGAAAACAGCTCTGGCCCCCGGTGCTTGCCTGCGAATGGCGCCCAAATGAGTTTCTGCCAGGGCAAAACAATTGGCATCATTTGCCAAGACAACAGGCAGCCCCAACTTTCTTTCCAAGTCTGTCAACATGGGCTTGCCATTCAGGGAAGTTGAATTGCAGTTTTTCATGGTTTGGGTCCTGGGATCCAGTACGCCCGGAGTACAGATACCGATACGGTCAGGTGTCAGCCCGGAGGCCTCTTTGAGCGCAATCAACACCTGATTAATCCGGTCCAGAACATGGTCATACCCTTTTTCTCCTTCGGTCGCAATTCTATGACGGACAATGGGCTCCGTGTCTTGTAAGGAAGAAAGGATGATACCTTCTATTTTTGTTCCACCGAGATCAATTCCCCAGATTGCCATAGATTTTTAATTAAAATACTAAAAATTTGGCTCAAATATAAGACTATTCCTTAAAATGTCTTTGGTGATGGTAAGACAAGCCTTCTTTTAGCGAATTAACTTATTTCGGGATCGTTTAGTTGTTGCATTTCGAACATATATCAAATTTGAAAATTTTAAGATTCCCCTTTTCCGATCTATCTTTGCAGGATGCATTATCTTTCCGCCGAAGGGCTAACCAAGAGTTATGGAATAGCTCCTTTATTTAATAACATTTCCTTTCACATCAGTGAAGGGGATAAAATAGGCCTGATTGCCCGTAACGGTATCGGAAAAAGTACGCTGTTGAAAATCCTGGCTGGCAATGAAACACTGGATGAAGGTAAATTATGGATCAATAAAGACGTTTCCGTTGCCTTATTTGAACAGGATCCAGTTTTTGATGAGGATAAATCCATCCTCGACAATGTACTATATGAAGCCCACCCGGTCATACAGGTTATCCGTAATTACGAAAAAGCACTGGAAGTGGAAGATTCCACAGCGCTCGCTGAAGCATTCCAGCAGATGGATGATGTGGACGGCTGGTCTTTTGATTCCAAAATCAACCAGATTTTTGCCAAATTAAATATTGAACAGCATCACCAGAAGGTCAGTACCCTCAGTGGTGGGCAACGCAAAAGAGTTGCCCTTGCCAGAACCCTGATTGATATTGGTTTTGAGCATCAGCATACTTTTTTGATGATGGATGAGCCCACCAATCACCTGGACGTGGAAATGATTGAATGGCTGGAACATTACCTGAACCAGGAGAAAGTAACCTTATTACTGGTAACCCATGACCGTTATTTCCTGGACGCTGTCTGTGATGAGATCTGGGAACTGGACCGCTCAGAAATACAGGTTTATCGCGGAGATTACGCGCATTATATGGAAACCAAGGCGGCTCGTCTGGAAAGTGAACAGGCCAGTATTGACAAGGCCCGCAATGAATACCGCAAGGAACTCGAATGGATGCGCAAGCAGCCAAAAGCCAGAACGACTAAAAGCAAATCCAGACAGGATAATTTTTATAAAGTAGAAGCGAAAGCAAAACAAAAGCTGGCTGATACTCAACTGCAGCTAGAAGCAAAAATGAGCCGGCTGGGTGGTAAAATCGTAGAATTGAAAAAAGTATACAAAAGCTACGGTGAACAAGAAATCATCAAAGGGTTTGATTATACCTTCTCTAAAGGAGAAAGAATTGGCATTGTTGGTAAAAATGGGATGGGCAAGTCTACGCTACTCAATATTATCCAGGAATTGGAACCGGCGGACAGTGGAAAAATAAATGTGGGCGACACCGTGGTTTTTGGCAATTTCTCACAGCAGGGCCTGGAGATTAAAGAAAACGTCCGGGTAATAGAATATGTAAAGGCAATAGCAGAGAGTTTTCCACTGGCTGGCGGCGGTTCCTTAAGTGCCGCTCAGTTTCTTGAACTCTTTCTTTTCCCCGGAGAAAAGCAGTATACCCATATCGAATCACTCAGCGGTGGAGAGAAAAAAAGGTTGCAATTACTCACTATACTTTTCAGGAACCCCAATTTCCTGATCCTGGATGAACCCACCAATGACCTGGATTTACCAACCTTATCCGTATTGGAGCATTTTCTAATGGAATATCAAGGTTGTATATTGATTGTCTCCCACGACCGGTATTTTATGGACCGGCTGGTGGATCATCTGTTTGTTTTTGAGGGCCAGGGAATGATCAGGGATTTCCCGGGTAACTATACACAATACCGGATCTGGCAGAAAGAACAGGAAAGTCAGCAAAAACTGGCTGCACAACAAAATTCATTAAAAAAGGAAGCTTCAGTTACTGCAAATCTGGCCGACTCCCCACAAGGACAGGATCCTGCCAAAAAACGCTCTTTCAAGGAAAGAAGAGAATTTGAACAGCTGGAAAAAGAAATCGCCGACCTCGAGGCGGAAAAAGCACAATTAGAGGAAGCTTTAGGTAATGCCAATCTCGAATTTGAACAGTTGACAGTTAACAGCAAGCGTATTGGTGAAATTTCTGCGGAACTGGAAGATAAAGAACTCAGGTGGCTGGAATTAAGTGAAATGATGGAGTGATTCGATCCGACATGAATTACGTTTTTATTTACAGCGTATTGAATGCCGACCTACGATTGTCATTATAAATCATATTTTCAACAACTGGCACTAAGTGCGCTCAATGTTTACCGGCCATAACTTCGGTAATTTAAGATCGCCAATACCACTTATTAAGTAGAAGGCTCTACCTCTTTTGTATATTCCAATAAATCACCAGGCTGACATTCCAGCACTTTGCAAATGCCTTCAAGTGTGCTGAACCGTATGGCTTTAGCCTTGCCCGTTTTGAGTATGGAAAGATTGGCCAGGGTAAGTCCAACTTTCTCTGAAAGTTCATTTAGCGACATTTTCCGTTTGGCCATCATTACATCCAGATTTACAATGATTCCCATAGATTGAATTGTTTAAATTTTATCAGGCTGTACCACTACTTATCTAGACCGTTAAGTAATTTTCAGATTGAATTTCAATGCCAAGCGCATAGACCTGTGCTATTGCAAAAATGATTCCCCCCAAAAGCAGGTATCCACTGGCGCCATCTAAAATAGTCCCCAAATTTGGGAAATTAACCCCTTTTCTAATGAGCACTGTAACATGTACGTCCGTTGTTAAAATTACCAGAGCAATTCCTAAAGCCACATAACTGATTTTAGTAATTAATAAAGAAATGGTTATACTGAATGGTTGCACTAAACTCATTTTAGAAAAAATTTTGATGGCGAGGTAGAACATATTAGCCTTTAAGCTATAAATAATAATGACGAATCCTACCACCATTACATAATGCCAAGTACTGAACTTAAACAAATCAGTGAAATATATTTTCATATAAAGACTATACGCTCCTTCAGCGTTATTAAATAGACTTACTATAAACGAGATGATGATTGCACCGGTCTGGACGCAAAGACCAATAAAGATCACCCAGCATATAATTTTCATTATATTCAGTATTTGCTTTGTTTTAGAAGTTTTCATCATTAGAATTTTGATTATGATTCATCAAAGATGAATTATTTATCGATATTCGATAATATTTTATTTTAAAATGATAAATAATTTCAAATCAATCGAATTTATAAGCCATAAACGACTGATTATCCATACATTAAGCCATCCCGATAAAAATAAGCCGGGATTAAATTGAATTTAATGCATGTTAGTAATCTATCCATGAACTTAATTACGCTCTAATCTGTTATATAAAAATTTAAAACGCACGCTGAAATAGGTTCCTCCATTTTTTGACGATTAATATTATCCAGCATTTGAAATGCAATATTTTGTCCAGTCAAAATTTCCGGATGCAACATTCCTGAGTCCAATATTCATCCTGCAACTTCAAAAATGACTTATGGCATCAGATAATCCAATGTCTATGTGTCAATTAGACACGTCATACAATAAATAACGAGAATAATCAAGTTAATTGTAGTTAATACATTTGTTTAAAATTTACCAAAATTACACCCCTATTTTACCATTTTACACCCTTCTTAACAGTTTTAGATACCCTTATTTTGTAAAAGAGCCCAAAATAACAATTTCTTTAACAACAAACCCAATGCTATGCTTTACAAATTAACGTTCAATAGCGCTGCTTTCTTTTTAAGAAGTCAGTGCTCTAAAGTAAAATCAACTCGATTATAAACCCCTCTCTAAATCCCAAAAAAGACGATTCCAGAATATGAAAAATCACATATTTACTTTCTTCTATCGGTGCATATTGACCGGATTATTGACAACAGGGTATGCTTACGCGCAACAGATAACTGTAAAGGGCACAATTAAAAATGCGACAGGGCAGGAAATGCCCGGCGTTAGTGTCCTCGAGAAAAACAGTAACCATGGTGTGACCTCAGACACGACCGGACATTATGAAATCAATGTGCCAAAATTATCCACCTTGGAATTTTCCTTCGTCGGCTACCTGAATCAGGAGATCGCTTTAAAAACCCGAACACCTGACGCCGAAGGGAATTATATCATTAACCTAACGCTTAATGCAGGCAAAGAAGGCAACCTCACCGATATAGTCCTTGTTGGCTATGGCACACAGAAAAAAGCGACACTTGTCGGTGCTGTGACCTCCCTCGATCCAAAGGAAATTAAAGGACCAACCAGTAACCTCACTACAATGCTTGCGGGTAAGGTGGCCGGTATGGTTGCCTTTCAGCGAAGTGGCGAGCCCGGCAAGGATAACGCCTCCTTCTTCATTCGGGGAGTCGGTACTTTCGGGACGGGTAAAGTAGATCCGCTGATACTGATTGATGGAATAGAATCTACACCGACAGATTTAGCACGGCTCCAACCAGATGACATTGCCGGCTTTTCGATATTAAAAGATGCTACAGCAACATCCGTATATGGAGCCCGTGGTGCAAACGGAGTCGTACTGATCACCACCAAAATAGGGCAGTTGGGTAAAATGCAATTTAATTACAGACTGGAGAATTCCAGGTCTTCCAATACCCAGAATATTAAACTGGCGGATAACATCTCTTTTATGGAGCTGGCCAATGAGTCTGTGCTCACCAGAAATCCATTAGGCGTTTTGCCTTATCCCCGAACTAAAATTGACCACACGATAAAAGGGGATAACCCATTACTTTATCCTGACAACGACTGGATCGATCGGCTAATCAAAAATTCAACAAATGACTTGAGAAATAACCTGAACATCAGTGGTGGTTCAGAGAAAGCAAGATATTACCTGGCAATGACCTATAATCAGGATAATGGCAATCTAAAAGACAATTCACTCAATAGTTTCAATAACAATATTAAATTGAAAGCTTACTCTGTTTTATCCAATATCACTTTAAAACTCACCAAAACCACGGAAGCGCTCGTAAGTCTGAAAGGCCAGTTTGATGACTACAATGGTCCTATCAATGGTGGCGAAGCCGTCTATAAAAGTGCCTTATGGAGCAATCCCGTGGCCTTCCCGGCTGTATATCCCGCTGATATACTTCCTTATGTGCATCATCCTCTATTCGGGAACGCTATTATGACGGGAACGATCAATGCCTTATATAATAACCCCTACGCACAATCGCTTTCCGGGTTCCAGAGCTACAACACCAGTACAATGACCGCCCAACTAAGCCTGAAACAAAATTTTGATATGCTGACAAAAGGACTCTCTGCCAGGTTAATGGCTTATACCACCCGTTATGCACATTTCTCAGTGGGTCGGCAGGTCAGTCCCTATTACTACAGTTCCAATATTGTAGATGGAGCATTACATAGTATTTCATTAATAAACGACGGCAGTGCGGGCAATCCCTTCCCGGTACCAACAGAATACCTTACCTATTCTCCCAGCACCAATACGGTGAATACCACAATTTATTCAGAAGCGGCGGTTAATTATTCAAGGGTCTTTAATAATAAACATGCAGTCGGCGCTATGATGATAGGGGTGCTCCGTAATTACCTAACCGGCAACGCCCCTTCCTTACAACTGTCGCTACCTTCCAGAAACCTGGGTACTTCGGGCCGGTTCACCTATGGCTACGACAACAGATACCTGATTGAATATGATTTTGGATTTAACGGTTCAGAACGATTTGCATCCAACCACCGTTTTGGCTTTTTTCCCTCAATAGGTGCCGGCTGGGTGGTTTCAAACGAAAAGTTCTTCAATCCATTACTGAATGCTGTAAGTCAGCTGAAATTCAGGTTCACCTATGGTTCAGTGGGCAACGATCAGATAGGCAATGATGACGACCGGTTCTTTTACCTGTCGCAAGTTGGCCTGGATGGTGGATCAGTCGGCAACTTCGGAACAAACTTTTCCTACAGCCGGCCCACCGTCTATATCAATCGATATGAAAATCCGGCCATCACCTGGGAACAATCCAAACAAACCAACCTGGGTCTGGATGTCACTTTTTTACATGACTGGACTTTAACGGTGGATGCCTACCGGCAGAACCGCAGTAATATACTGATGGTGCGTAGCACCATCCCTACCTCCATGGGACTACAGACATCCATATCTTCCAATACCGGTAAAGCATACAGCGAAGGCATCGATATCGCACTGGATTATAGTAAAACCTTTGAGAACGCTCTCTGGATCCAGGGCAGGGGTACCTTTACCTATGCCAAAAGCAAAGTACTGGTTAATGAAGAGCCTACTTATTCCGTCCAAAATGCCAATCTCTCAAAAGTTGGTTATTCCATGAATCAGATTTATGGGTTGGTGGCTGAAAAACTATTTACGGATGACATCGAGGTGAATAATTCGCCGATCCAATTCGGGAATATTCTGGCGGGCGATATAAAATACAGGGACATCAATGGTGACGGTAAGATTACCACCAATGATTACGTGCCCATTGGTCAGCCTAACGTCCCGGAATTGTTATACGGTTTTGGATTTTCTATAGGGTATAAAAACTTTGATCTTAGCGCATTTTTCCAGGGCGTAGGCAGGACTTCCTTTTTGATAGACCCGGCAGCCATTACACCTTTTGTCAATCAAAACGGATTGCTACAGGTTATTTCTGAGGATCACTGGTCCGAGAATAATAGAGACCCTTATGCCTTCTGGCCCAGGCTGAATAGCATATTCTCCGACAATAATGACCAGCCTTCCTCCTGGTGGTTGAGAAACGGTGCCTTTATGCGGTTAAAATCAGCCGAGCTGGGCTACAATCTACCCGCCAAAATTGCTAAAAAATTACATCTGAGCAGTACCCGTATTTATATCAACGGTACAAATATACTGACCTTCAGCGCTTTTAAAGACTGGGACCCTGAAATGGGCGCTTCGGGCCTGGGATATCCTATCCAAAAAGTGGCGAATATAGGTATCCAGATTGGGTTCTAAATCTTCATCCTTAAATGCAATTTTTATGAAAAATAAAATTAAAAGCCGGGTTATAACACTAGCCGACCTAAGACTTCAAACTATCTTAATACCATTTTCTATACTCCTTCTATTGGCGATTTTCACTTCTTCCTGTCAAAAATCATTTCTGGATGTGGTGCCTGATAATGTGGCGACGATAAACAATGCTTTTACTTCAAAGGTGGAAGCAGAAAAATACCTGATGACCTGTTACTCCTATTTACCCATTGATGTGGATCCCACTTATAATGTTGGAATCACGAATGGCGATGAAGTGTGGATTGAAGACAATGCCATCAATATGCGCATTACCAACGTGGTTCAGTTGCCCAGGGGTGCACAGAATACCTCTGATCCGATTGCTAACTATATGGACGGGACAAGAGACGCTAATGCCAACTTTAAAGGGATCCGGGATTGCAATATTTTCATTGATAATGTGAGTGACAGATCAAAAATTCCGGACTTGGATATTGATACCCGGTTAAGATGGATCGCAGAAGCCAAATTCCTCAAAGCTTATTACCATTTTATTCTTTTTCGAGCCTATGGTCCTGTACCCATTATAGATAAGAACCTGCCGATCAATGCACCACTGGCTGAAACACAAATAAAAAGACAGCCTGTTGACAGTGTGGTGCATTATATCGCTAATCTATTGGATTCAGCTGCGGTTCATTTACCGGCCTCGATCACAAATACGGCTTCAGAGCTCGGCCGAATCACTAAACCCATTGCTTTAAGCCTTAAAGCCAGACTTCTGGTAACTGCAGCGAGTCCGCTTTTCAATGGCAATAAGGATTATACTGGATTCAAAGACAAAGAGGGCACCTTGCTTTTCAATCCGATTGTCAGCATTGCTAAATGGCAGGCGGCAGCAGCAGCCTGTAAGGCAGCGATTGATCTTTGCGAAGCCCAGGGGCTTAAATTATATGAGTTCCCCCAGCAGACCTATGCCTTATCGGATACCACAATGACCCAGATGAGTATAAGAAATGCCATGAGTGAACCCTGGAATGATGAGCTTATTTGGGGGCTGGCGACAAATAATGTTGGCGGCTTTAATTCATTTTTTCAGAGAATGGGGGCAGCACCTTTTGACCGCACTTTTATTGCCAATGGCGGGATTACCTATGGCTCAGCAGCAATGGGCCCGACCATTAAATGCGCCAAAATGTTTTATACTAAAAACGGCGTTCCCATTGATGAGGATAAAACGCTTGACTTTTCCAATATAGCGACTTTAAGAGTAGCCACAAATGACGAACGCTTTAATATTAAATCTGGAGAAATCACGGCAAGACTCAATTTTGACAGAGAACCCAGGTTCTATGCCGATTTAGGTTTTGACAGATCTATCTGGTATATGGCCAACAGCCCCTCCAAGACAGACGAAAATACCTTCTACCTGTTTTCCAGGGCCGGAGAATTCGGGCAAAACTCACCTGTACCGATTTGCGGTTATTTTATGAAAAAAATTGTGAATTGGCACATGGACTGGAATACGGGCACTTTTCCTCCCTATGCTTACCCGGAAATGAGACTTGCTGGCTTATATCTTCTTTATGCAGAGGCCCTCAATGAAGCCAATTCCGCACCTACCGCTGATGTCTACAAATATATTGATTTAATCAGGGCACGTGCCGGACTTAAAACGGTTTCCTATTCATGGGATCACTATAGCACCCATCCAGACAAGTACAAGACACAAAGTGGGATGCGTGACATCATTCAAAGAGAAAGAAGTATTGAACTATGCTTTGAAGGGCAACGCTATTGGGATCTGATCCGGTGGAAACGCGCGGCCACAGAGCTTACAGGCAATATCACCGGCTGGGACAGGACCGGTCGAACACCGGAAATCTATTACCGGCAGTTGACCTACTATACGAGACATTTTGTAGCACCAAGAGATTACCTTTTTCCTATTAAAGAAGACGATTTACTAAATAATCCAAATCTTGTACAAAATCCAAATTGGTAACCCATTCAATAACATCAAAAAATTACAATATATGCGCAACCTTAAATTTATATACTGCATTTATTTGTTATGTTTTGCTACACTGCTCAGTAGTTGTTCAGAGAAGATCCTCAACAAACCAGTTAACACGAATGGAACGGCTCCGGGAGTTGTTTCGGGTATAACAGTAACCAATAAAAATGGCAAGGCTATCTTAACTTATAATCTCCCCTCCAATCAGGATCTGTCCTATATCAGAGCGGATTATGAAACTTCGCCCGGAGTTGCTGCACAGGCAGTGGCATCAAGATATACGAACACATTGACTGTGGACGGGTTTGGGGATACCTTAGCCCATATTGTAAAATTAACTTCCGTAAATTCAAGTGGCGTAGCCTCAGATCCTGTTGAGGTTACTGTTCACCCCCTGACACCCGGTTATATTCTCTCAAGAAGATCACTGAAGGTGGATATTACATTTGGAGGATTTACCATCAAATGTGATAACCAGACCAATGAAAATCTGACAGTTGTCCCCATGGTGGATACGTCTGACAATGGGACCTGGGTGCAAACAATCGGAATGGATAATGTTTACAGTAATGATTCAGTTGTTCAAGCGACGATCCACAATCAGCCTTCTATTCCCAGAAAATATGCATTTACTGTTAGAGATCAATGGCAACATTATTCAGATACGTTGTTCCTCACAATGACCCCCGTATTTGAACGGATGCTGGACAAGTCAAAATGGGCTACTCTCACCCTACCTAACGATGCGAAAATCATCAATAACGGTGGTTGGTGTTATGAATATAATATGTGGGATGCGAATACGCATCCCGGTTGGCCAAATGTTTATTTTACGGAGGAAGGTGCGACGGCGCCACAAACAGCAACAATTGACCTGGGTAGTGCGCATACTTTCAGCAGAATGCAGATCAATCCGTATTTAGAAGTAGGTAGCTATTACTACGTACGTGGCAATCCTAAAGATTTCGAAATCTGGGGGTCCAATTCCCCGGATCTGTCAAATCCTGAAGCAGACATCCAATCTGATCCGACCTGGACCAAATTAACGACCTGCCATGTCGTTAAACCATCGGGATCTCCTTATCAGACAGAAACGGCTGCCGATCAGCAATCCGCATACAATGGCTGGCAGTTTGATTTCCCTTCGAATCTTGCGTCCTATCGTTACATCAGAATACGTAGTCTGTCTAACTGGCAAGGCTCCTACTTTATGTGCATTGCAGAATTCACCCTATGGGGTAATTAATAGTAGAAAGACATCGAATTCTTTTAAAAACCAGATTATTAACTTTTAATGTTCCAGCTGATGAAATATAATAAAAGCAAAACAGTGTATTTATGGTGTGTGCTGATAACAACAATGGTCGCTTGCTCAAAAATAGATGACTATCGGTCCAAATATATGTCAGACGGTGCTATCGTTTACACAGGAAAAATAGATTCATTGAGTATATTTTCGGGAAAAAACAGGGTAGAAATATCAGGGCTTTTATCCTCAGACCCTAATATCGTCAAGTACAGGGTTTTCTTCAATGGGCGGCAGGACTCCTCAGAAGTATCCGTTACCAGAACTTCAGGAGTGGATACGGTAAGCCACATCATCGATGGATTAGATGAAGGCCAGATGAGTTTTGAAATAAGAACTTATGACGCAGCCGGCCACAGTTCTGTACCCATATTCGCATCTGCCAGCGTATTTGGAGACTTTTATCAAAGTTCTCTTATTAACCGCGGGATTGAAGATGCCGGCATGCAGGATGATGGATCTGCCTTAATCACCTGGGCAGATATCAACGCAGATGCGGGCATACTGAACATGGAAATTAAATATCAAGATTCCAACAGCGTAGCCCACGATACTTTAATCCCCTCAGTCACCAGTGGTCAAACAACCGTGTTACCCCAATATAAATTAGGCAGCGCACTGGAATATCAAACGGCCTATCTGCCAACACCGACATCCATTGACACCTTTTATACAGCATTTCAAAGGCACACGGTCAAAGCGGATGTAACCAAGCTATATCTCTCCAATTATGGACCAGGATTTGCGAGGGAGACTTTTGACGGCCGTTGGGGCACACTTGCAGCACCATGGATTACAAATGCTGCCGCAAAAAATAAAGACGGCGGTATAAATGGTGGATATACTTCTGATTCCAGATGGGGGATTTCCGGCCAGATCAATTGGGAAACATGGGGGAACACGCCCGTAACTGATGGTAAGATTTATCAACCCACTGCCATTCCTTTACCAGCAGGTAACTATACCGTACAGTTCAGGTACTATTCAGAAATCCAATCTAATTCCTCCGTGTATTGTATAGCTGCAGCAGGCAATGGCATCCCTTCAATGGACGGGCTATCCGGTGCATTGGGTTATACCCTGCTTTATAATGGTGCGAATGTGGGGGGTACTTCTCCAAATCTGGAAGAAGTCAGAAGTTTCTCTTTTACATTAACAAGCCCTCAAACAGTATCCATAGGATTCCTGGGTAATCTGGTTGGAAATGGTAATCCAGGAAACTATTTTGTGCTGAACTATGTTCAACTGATTCAAAATTAAGATGGATAGAAATATTTTACTATAAACGAAAAAATAATATTCAATTTTCAACCAGCTTCAGCCAAATTATTCTTAATTTTCAGGAGCTGGTTGTATTGTTGCTGGACTTGGTAAATACAAGTTGTAATTTGAAAAGATGCCCATTTACGAATAAATTATAAGGTAGCGAGTAAATGCGCAGCAGGTGCAGGGCATGGCTTCAATTTTATTTTCACTGCAAAGATCATCGAAGGGAAAAGTTAGGCAAAAATATCTAATTAGCAAATATTTTTAGTACTCACATACAATTTATCTAGCTTTACGAGGCTTTGATTTGTTAATGTATAATTGAACTGAGTCGCCGCCTGGAAGGCGGGGGTTTCAACCCCCAAAAATTAGATAATGAATGCTAATCTTCCCAGCAGCTTTGCAGTGGGAAAATTAACCATTACCTTTGCGCACTATTTACAAAGATGAAATACGAAAAAGAAATTAACCGGCGAAAAACTTTTGCAATTATATCGCACCCGGATGCGGGTAAAACAACGCTTACCGAGAAGTTCCTGTTGTTCGGTGGCGCTATTCAGACTGCAGGCGCGGTTAAAAGCCATAAAATCAAAAAACACGCTACCTCAGATTTCATGGAAATCGAACGTCAGCGTGGTATTTCTGTCGCGACCTCTGTAATGACCTTCGAATATGAAGGTTTTTTAATTAACCTGTTGGATACCCCCGGCCATAAAGATTTCGCGGAAGATACCTACCGGACCCTGACAGCTGTAGACAGCGTTGTTCTGGTTATTGATAGCGTCAATGGTGTGGAAGACCAGACGCGCAGACTGATGGAAGTCTGCCGCATGCGGGATACCCCGGTTATTGTCTTTATTAATAAAATGGACCGGGACGGTAAGAACCGTTTCGACCTGCTGGAAGAAATAGAAAAAGAATTGGCGCTAACCCTGCATCCAATGACCTTACCGATAAACAGCGGCAAGGATTTTAAGGGTGTTTATAATTTACGGGAAAAGAATCTTGTACTGTTTTCTGCAAATACCAAAAGTGACAGCGACAGCCTGGTCATTAATGACCTGAGCGAGTCCATATTAGACAAAAAGCTCGGTGATAAAGATGCGCAAACGCTTCGCGAAGATGTTGAACTGGTCGATGGTGTATATGGTCAGTTGGATGTCGACGAATATCTTAGTGGAAAAGTAGCACCGGTATTCTTTGGAAGTGCTGTCAATAACTTTGGTGTAAAGGAAATGCTGGACACGTTTATCCGCATTGCGCCAGTGCCCCGTGACCGGGAAACTACGGTTCGGGAAGTAAGTGCAAAGGAAGATAAATTCAGTGGATTCGTGTTTAAGATCCATGCCAACCTGGACCCCAAACATCGGGACAGAATCGCTTTTTTAAGGGTTTGCAGCGGCCGCTTTGAACGTGGTAAATATTATAAACATGTGCGTTTAAATAAAGACATTCGCTTCAGTAACCCCTATAGTTTCCTGGCACGTAGCAAAGACATAATTGATGATGCCTACCCAGGTGACGTGGTTGGCCTTTTTGATACGGGTAACTTTAAAATCGGAGACACCCTTACAGAAGGTGAAAAGTTCTATTTTACAGGTATCCCCTCCTTTTCTCCGGAAATTTTCAAAGAATTGGTCAATAAAGATCCAATGAAGACCAAACAACTGGAAAAAGGTATTTCCCAATTGACCGATGAAGGTGTTGCTCAGCTATTCACTCAGTTTGGTGGTAATAAGAAAATTATTGGTTGTGTAGGTGATCTTCAGTTTGAAGTGATTCAATACCGCCTGTTACAGGAATATGGCGCTGCCATTGAATTCAGGACTTTACCTTTTTTTAAAGCATGCTGGCTGACCAGTAAAAATCCTGCAAAACTAGACGACTTCCTGCGGTTCAAA